>JAZDLZ010000377.1:0-11474 GCA_043801535.1 Pseudomonadota bacterium | reverse complement strand
AGGCACCTCACGAGAACTACTACCGGGCAATCGGCGACGGCGCCGACGTCAAGACCTGCAGGGAGCACATTTCGGGTCGTCAATCGCGAGGTCGTGCGCGTCCTCCATCTGAAGGTTCCATTCGATACCCCCCAATGCCTTCGGCGGTTTCCTTCATTTCCACGCTGCCGTGATCTGGATCAAACCCTCCGAGACCCCGTAGTTCACGAAATGGAGATAGTATGTGCTCCCAGGATCGAGGCCAGCAAGCGTCCACGTAGCCTTGGCGCCTTGTCCGAATGGCGTCGAGACTGGCTCGATGGTTTCCGGATCCAGCTCGTCGTCCGTGGTAACGATCACCAGGTTTCCGGCGGCGGGTTCGTATCGCACCGGCTCGTTGGCGCGAGCGTAGAGCCGATAGCTGAGATCCGTGCCATCCGTTCCCATGCCCATATCCATGGGCGAGCGGGTCATGGTCACCTCGACTGTGAGGGTAGTCATTCCCGGCGGTGGGGTCGCTTGCGTCTGGACATAGGCAGGGGCGATTCTCACGCGGACGTCTTCTTCCTCGCGTTCGAGCCAGGTGTTCCACGGGAAATCGCCGGCGCCGCCGGTGAAAAGGAGGACCCCCGGAGTTGTGGCATTGGTGATGTCCGTGGCGCGGAAAGGTTGGTACAGGCCGCGTTCGAAAAAGAGGGCACGAATGGCAGCCTCCTGCGCTCCGTTGCCCTCGTCGACGAGAACGGCGAGAAAGGTATCCGCGTACTGCTGGAAGGTCGACCAGGTGTGCGCGCTGCCGAGCCGTTGCAGGGTGAGGAGCAGAATCCGGAGAAACCGATACCTGTCGAAACCTGCGCTGCTGCGCAGTAGCTCGAAGGCGTCCCAATTGACCGAGGAGATAACGCTTCCGTCGCTGCGGCTCGATCCCATGAGATCATTCGGGAAGGAATGGTCGGAGCGCACGTCCTGAGCAAAGCCCGGACCGAGGCGCTTCTCGATATAGGCATAGAGGGATGGTCTTTCCGACACCAAGAATGCCAAGGTGTCGGCAATTCCCTCGTTCAAGGCAGGGCCCAGGTGTGTCAGCCCGAATGCATCCGGTTCAACCCCAGGGAGTCCAGTGCCGGCATGCACCACCGCGTGGCCGAGCTCATGGTAGATGGTCTCTCCGTCGTAGGCAAAGTCACCGTCCTCGGCTTGCCCGAAGACCAGGAAGTCGCCCACGTACCCCACCAGGCCTTGCATTTCGGCCATGCCCATGGCCATCTGCTCGGCTGATGCATGGAAAGCGATCATGGCCGGGGCTAGCGACGTGGCATCCGCACTGGTTGGGAGCCTGTAGTTGGCTACCAAGTTCAAGGGCACCAGCTCGCCGTTCACGTCGTGTATGCCGGGAATGCGATCGAACACCCCCACCCTCGGGTCGGTGAGAATGCCGTACATGCGCTGGGCATGGTAGTAGAGCGACACTTCGGCGAAGATGTCCTGCGGGTTGAGCTCGCCTGCCACGTCTTTCGTCCATCGAGGCAGCGCTACCAGGATATCCCGATCGACGCCAGCTTGCTGTGGCCGGGGTCACACGAAAGCGCCAGTGGCTAGCGCCGATCGCCATCCAACCGCCGGTAGGATTTCACCGACAGCAATGGACCGGTCATTCCTATCCCGAACGCGCTCCTGTTGACCGAGCCCTGAATCTCCACGCGCACCCCCTCGGTGTGCAATCGCTCGTCACCACCCTCGAGCTGGTAGTGCTTGCCGTCGTCGGCGTGGAGCTCCCAAATGCCACCTTCAAGGTCGTTGCGGATGATTGTTCCCCGGATTGTCGGCATTAGCATGCCCTCTTTCGCTCTGGCACTAGTCTTGAGCACGGGAACGGTTTCTGTCAACTCGACTGGCTCTGGCAAAGGCTCGGGCGCACGCTCGCCACCCCGCCAACCACCCCGCCAATTTGTTGTCAATCTGGCCGATCAGTAGGTCAGATCGTCCTTTTCGTACGCTGGATCGACCGCCATGGTTTGCTGGTAGTCGGTTCCTCCATAGAGATAGACATAGCGCGCATAGATCGCGGTGACTTTCTTCATGTACTCTCTCGTCTGGGTGTAGGGTACCCGCTCGACGAATTCGTCGAGCGGACGGCTCCCGTGCTCGTCGAGCCAGCCCATCACCGCTCGCGGTCCGGAGTTGAAGGAACCGGCGCCGATTGGCACTTGACGCCTGAACTTGCGGAACAACCTGCCGATGTACCAGCTCGCGACCTTGATGTTTTGCCCAGGATCGTAGAGGAAGTCGCCGGTGTATTCGACTCCGAGCGCCGCTGCAACTCGTCGAGTGGTGGGCGGTATCATTTGCAGCAACCCGATGGCGTCGGCGTAGCTCACGTCGTGGGGATTGAAGCCGCTCTCCTTGTACATGATTGCGTAGAGATAGTAGGGCGGGTTGTCGCCGAGATCCTGGTAGCTCTCGACGAGGACGCGGTAAGCCAAGGGGTAGGCGTGCTCCCACCATGCTCGAGCCGCGCCTTTTGGTGGCAGGTCGAGGGCCCGGCCACCACTGGTGAGCGCCAGCATCCACGGCCGGTGGTAGTTTTCCGCGCGGCGATAGCGATCGAACAGTACCGGGAGAACAGCGGCAGTCCCGTGGCGGTTGCGCAGCGATCGCTCACCACGCAGGAGCTCGTCTGCCGCCTCGACCTCCATGCCGGCGGCCAGGAGCTCGTCGACTCGCTTGACGACCGCGTCGTTCGTGACCGCCGGGGTTGCCGCCTCCAGACGCGGCGCGTCTTCGGGCTTGCCAGGATTGTCGCCAAATGGACCAATCGAGATGCCCAGCTCGCGGAGTCTGGTGCGGGCGAGCATCGAGTACCAGTTGAAGGGATAGTCGCCAACCAATCGTCGCAGCTCGATCGTGGCATCCGATACCTTGCCGAGTCGCAGGAGCGCCATGGATCTCCAGTAGCGACCCTTGCCACCGACGAGATCCTTCTTGTGCTGCGCGAGTCGGTCCAGATAGTGGAGCGCCTTCTCGTGCTCTCCGAGCAGGTAAAGGGAGAAGCCAAGATACCAGCGAGAATCGTCGGCGAAGCGCGAGTTGCCAAAGCGGGCGAGATGCTGCTCGAGAGCAGGCAGCGCGGCGCGACAGTCGCCGTCGTTGAAGCGCAGCCAGCCGGACAAGAACTGTGCCTCGGCGGCGAACTTGCTGCCCGGATACTTGCGAACCACTTCCTGGTACCAGCGGATTGCATCCTCGTCGAGATCGGCCCGGCTCAGTGCTCGGGCACCGTGAAACAACGCCTGCGGAGCGAGCTCGTCGAGCTCAGCATGGATGGCGATCAGCAGCTCTCCGGCACGCCGATACTGGCGGCGCATACTGAACAGGGTCTCGCCCGTCCAGAAATCGCGCTGCCGTTTCACCGCCGCAGGCACGTCGTCGCCAATCTTGTCGAGCTCCTCGAGCGCTCGATCCCAGGACCGCCGTTCCTTGAGCACGCGAGCGCGGGCAATGCGATCCTGTGCCGAGAAACCGCCGCGACCGCCGCTGGTCAGCCTGTCGCTGGCCAGAGTCGCCAGCGGGTGATCCGGCAGCTCGAGGACCAGCCGTCGCCAGGCCGCAACTGCCTCAGCCGGCACGGCGCCATCCACCGTGGCCGTAGCCGTAGCCGCGGTCGCGGTCGTAGCCGTAGCCGTAGCCGTAGCCGTGCCAGCGGAATGCGCTCTAGCACGAACGTAGCTCTCGCCGATACGAAAGAGCGCCACGCCGGCATCTCCGCCCGTGCCTTTTGCCACCAGTCGCTGATACTCGCGGCGCGCTGACTCGGTACGTCCGAGCTCCCAGAGACAATCGGCGATTCTCCAGCGGGCAATCGTCTGGAAACGGCTGCCAGTCGCGACTGCCAGTCGGCGGAAGAACGGCAGGGCAGTCTGGCAATGGCCATCCAATGCCGCCGCCTGTCCTGCCAGATACCAGGCGTAGTCCTGATTCCTCAGCTTCTTCTCGACTAGAGGCTTGACGTGCTTCGAGGCAGCGGCAAAGTCGGCGGCACGATAGGCGGCTAGAGCCTGCCCGAGCTGCCTGGCACCGGCGAGATCGATGGGCGTCGCAGTCGCAGCCGCAGCCTGGCTCGTCTTCATGGTAGGCCTGGACGTTGCCCGACGCCGTTGCAGGGGCGAACGCCTGGCATCAGCCTCATCGGGGGCGGCAGCGATCGCCGCCAGCGCAAATGCCACTATCCGAACGACTGTGATGGTTGTCCTGGTCACCGCCTCAAGTATACGGGCACCCCTGCCACAATGCCCATCTTCAACGCTTCAGAGGTCGATGCGCTCCCCAGCAGAATCCATGGGCAAGGAGCTCCGAGCGCGAGCCCGACCTCCACGCGCCTTGCCAGATGCCAGATGCCAGTCGCCAGTCGCCAGATGCGAGAGACGCGCCTCGACCTCCACAAGTGACCAGGTTATTCTCGCGCCACTCCCATTCGAGCGGGTGGTCACTCAACCATGATTCCCAGAGTCGCCGATTTCACCGCACTCTCTGTTGATCGTTTTCTCGTCAGACCGCGGTTGCCAGCCCCAAGCATTCCGTGCTTGCTCGCAGCTGCGCTGCTCCTCACCTTCTCCTGCCGTAAGACAGAGGAGGAGCCGGGCCGCGCGCCCCCTGGAGAACGTCCGATTCCCGGCGGCGGAAAGCCCAGCGCTTCCATGCTTCTCACCATCGCGAGAAGCTGGGACCCGTCGATGGCGGCCAGGCTGAAGAGGCTGCTGTCCGACGGCGACGAGGTTGTCGGCACCGAGGCCGCGCGTGCCCTTGGCATTGCCGGCGCGACCGCAGCCTCGACCGAGGTGGCGGCGTTCGCCGGCAGGACGACGACGAGCGCAGCCAATCGAGCAGTGATTGTCGAGGCGCTGGGACGGATCGGCGACGCCGGCGCGCTGCCAGTGCTCGCCAGCGCGCTGGCAGACCAGGATTCTGGAGTGCGGGCCGCGGCCGGAATCAGCCTGGGCCGGGTTGCCAGTCGTGGCATCGAGCTAGGTGGCGAAGTGCTCGCTGCCCTGGAGCTTCGTGCGACCGACGCAAACCAGGCAGCTCGCTATGGAGTCGTCTATGCATTGGCGCAAAGGCCGATCGCGGTCGAAAAGGGAAAGCAGGTTGTCCTGTTGGAAAGGCTTGCGGCCGATCCGGACCCCGAAATCCGGGCCACTGCCGTCGGAGGTCTTGCCAAGCTCGTCGCCAGCCACCGCGCGTTTGCCGCCGCGCTCGACGACGACGATTGGCGGGTTCGCGCTCAGGCAGTGCGGGCGCTATCAGCAGCCACCGCCACCAGCGCGGATCTGACCACCTTGGCGCGCTGGATCGCCGACGAATGGGCGTCGATCGGCGATCTCGACGAACGGCTCGTCTCGCCGCGAGTCCATCCCGTTCTCGAAGGGCTAGCGCGCCTTGCCTCTCGCGTCGCGGAGCCGGAAGTCGCCAAGGTACTGCAACGACTCTACGAAAGCACCAATACCGCCGAGTCGACCGTGAAGGAACGGTATACACCGGCAATCCTTCGCTCGATCGACGCAGTCAATTGCCTGGCTGCTGCCGGTCTGGTGCGCGCCGGAAGCGGCAGTCTTGCCATGGTCACCGCCTGCGGTGAGGCGAGCGGCGCTGGGTGGCCACGTAGCGAGAGACTTCGGCTCGTCGCCGGCTTGGTGGCGGAAATGGCGGAGGGAATCGGGAAGAAGGCAACGATGAGCGCAGCGGGCAAGGGTAGGGCTAGAACACCTGGAACACCTGGGGCACCAGGGGCACCAGGGAAGGCCACGGTGCCAGTCGGGGAGCTCGAATCGTACCTCGACACCCTCTGGAGCGACCAGGATCCGCTGGTGAAAGCCGCGGCGGTCAATGCCGCTGCCGCCCTCCATACTCCCAGGGCGATTGCCATCCTTGCCGAAGCACTCGGACATGCCCACTCTCCCATCGCCATCAATGCAATCGAAGCACTGGCGAGCAGAGCTGCCGCGCGCCAACCAGTCGACGGATCGCTAGTGCAGGCGTTTTCCGAACGCGCCGAAAAGCTCGAGAAGGAGGACGACTTCATGCTGCGCCTGGCCTTCCTCGAAGCTCTTCCTCGAATGGCGATCGGACCGGCGGCCGAGCGGATTTGTGCTCGAGCGTTTGGCGATCGAGCACGATCGCTCCGGCAGACGGCCAAAGACTGCGTCGAGCAATTGACCGGAAAGTCGCTCGACAACGTGCTGGTGCCACCGGTTCGCGACGAGCTTCCGCCGGTCGATCCTGCGTCCGTTGCCGGCCGGCTGGTGAGATGGGTGGTCAGCACCACCAAGGGCGAGCTCGAAGTGGAGCTCTGGCCCGACGATGCTCCATGGAGCGTAGCAGCACTGGTCGAGCTAGCCCAGAAGGGGTTTTACGACGGAGTGGCGTTTCACCGAGTCGTTCCCGGCTTTGTCGTGCAGGGAGGAGATCCGACCGGCAGCGGCGCAGGAGGACCGGGTTTTCGCCTGCCGAGCGAGCAGTCGATCAGACCGTTCGAGCGCGGCACCGTCGGCATCGCCGACGCTGGTCTCGGTACGGGCGGGTCGCAATGGTTCATCATGCACGCGCGTGCACCACAGCTCGAGGGCCGCTATACTCTGGTCGGCAGGGTGACGAAAGGCATGGACGTCGTCGACTCTCTGGTGATCGGCGACCGAATCGTCACCATCAAGACGACGATCGAAACGGGAGGTCTCGGGCATCCCGACCCTTACATAAACCAGTTGAAACAGTAGAAGCTATTGGCAACAGTGTTATTGGCAGCAGGACTCGATCCATGCGCGGGCGCCGGAATCCTCGCCGATGCTCGCGTGGCAGCCGATCACGGAGTCAGGGCAGTCGGAGTAGTCACCGCGCTGACGGTGCAGGACACCGTCCGCGCTCACTCCGCTGCGCCTGTGGCAGCAACCCTGGTCGAAGACCAGCTGCGAGTGCTCCTGGCCGACGTGTCGATCGATGCCGTAAAGATCGGAATGCTCGGCAGCTTCCAAGTTGCGGACGCGGTGACCCGGGTCCTGTGCGAATCCTCTTCTCAGATTGGCGCTCCACCTAAGGGCGGCTGCGAGCCCTCGCCGCCCCCCGTCGGAGGAGACCTCCGACGGGTCCTCCCTATCGTGTGGGATCCCGTCATCGCGCCGTCCCGCGGAAACGCGCGTTTCCTCGCTGGCCCGCAGCCTCGGCACGACCAGGAGCAAGAGAGCATCGCTGCGCTATTGGCGCGCTGCCGAATCGTCACTCCCAACCTGAGCGAAGCAGCCTTTCTCGCGCACCACACTGCCATCGAATGCCTGGCCGGCATGCACCGGGCCGCTGCCGCCATCGTCGCCAGAGGAGCTGCCGCGGCTCTCGTCAAGGGTGGTCACCTCCCTGGACCTGTGGCGATGGACGTGTTTTTCGACGGAGAATCGGTGCTGGAGCTCAGCGAATCGCGGATCGAGCGCGGGCAACCCACCCACGGCACCGGGTGCGTGCTGTCGTCGGCGATAGCCTGCGGATTGGCTCTTGGCAAGAGCACCGAGGACGCGGTGCGTTCGGGAAAGGAGTATCTGACCTGCAAGCTCCGTGAGGCAATCAGAGTCGGGCGAGGTGCGAGTTGTCTGGTTTGAACGTCTGCGCTGAATTTTTGGGAGGCTAGCTGGCATAGCGACTGGCCTTGGTGCTAGGCTTCCCACATCATGAGCCGTAGCCGTGGTCGTCTGCTTCGGAACTGGAGCATCCATTACCGCCAACTCTCCGAGGAACCGTCTACGGGTCCCTTTTCGCCGCTTCCAGCGGGCGGACGCTGCCGAAACCTGCCGGCGAAGGAGCCAGGCGAGGCAATGCTGCCCTCGCCGACAAGGGTAGTCGCGGTGGCGGCGCTGGTTGCCAGCCTGGCTGGCACTGGCTGCGGTCGGAACGGAAGTCAGCCGGACGCCGGACACACCGGACAGATCGACGGCAGGACAACATCCGACGCTGATTCCCAGTCTCCTCTGGACGGAAAACAAGACGCAGCTCGCCCAGACGCCGCGGCGTACCTGCCAGATGCGGCGTCGATCGACGGAATCGACGGAATCGACGGAATCGACGGATCGGTGAGCGCCCCGGACGCAGCGCATCCAGACGTGGTGCCAGGCTGGCCGGACGCACGCCAGCTCGACGGCGCCTGCGTTCTCGACGGGTGGTGGCGCGCGGACACGATCGTCGAGGATGCGGGTCCGGCGGATGCGATGGTTCCAGACGCGTTGGTCGACGATGCGCGGGCCGTGGACGGGTGCGCGGTCAACGAGTGCGGTCGTTGTGGCGGTCCTTCCCTTCCTCTGGTCGGTGCTGCCTGCACGAGCACTGTCGGCTGCCCGACCGCAGGAACCTGGCTCTGCAACGAGGACGGGAGCGCGCTGGTGTGCAGTGCGCCACCGCTCGGGCGGTGCAAGGATCCCGGCCAGTATGCGGCAACCGAGGTGTTTCTGGTGCCGGATACTGGCTGGAAGGAAGTGCTTTCCCTGGTGCCGGTGGCAACCTGGACGAACGTCGAGGGCACGGTCGAGACATTTCCGATGGTGATCGTGCACGAGGCAACCGGAGGTCCCGATGCCGATGCTGCCATCAATCTGATCCGCCAGTATTCGCCGGTGCGGGTCACTGTCGTCTCCGGCGGTGCGTCCTCCCTCCCCAGCCTCCTTGTGCTTCCCGAGGACAGCGGTGGCGCTGGCCTTCCCGCCGCGGCCGTTGCGGTGGTTTCACCCGCGGAGCTGCTGCTCTTCTGGCGATTCGCCGACGAAGTCGTGTACGTCGACGATGACTACGGCCTGGCGCTGGCGGCCTCGACCTACGCCTCCCTGCTCGATGTCCCGTTGATTGTTGCCGGTGGCCCGCTCGACGTTGGCGCTTCCTACGAAGGACGGACGGTCACTTGTGTCGGGAGCTCTTCGCCAGCAGCGACGACCTGTGACCACCGCCTCGATCGCGACGGAATGCTTCAGGACTACGTGGCGCTGGTCGAGCTGGCGGAGGGAGCTCCGCTCAATCGGATCGTGTTCGCCAATCCCCAGGATCTCGCTTTTGCCGGAGTCGCCAACGGGTTGCCGGGATACGACCTGGTCACCGAGGCGGGTGGCGTGGCACTGACCAGATTCCTGCGGCACGATTCCCTTGCTGCCGCCACTCTCGCCGCCGCCAGACACTCGCTGCTCATCACCCTTCCCTCTTTGCTTTCCACCTCGGCGGAGACAACGGTTTGCAGCAGCCATGCCCTCGGCTGCAACGCGCTGAAGACCACGATGAGGAATGTCATCGACCAATTCCTCCCGGCGTTCTTCGATCGCTCGAGTCAGCAGGCGACCTATCTCGAGCGCACCGACGTCGTCGTCCAAGACCTCGCCAGCGGTACTGCCTTTCAGGTCGAGGACAGCATGGGCTACTCCTCCGCGCCGGTGCTCGGCGGGGGCCGGGTGCTGTGGCGCGAGGAAGCGTTCCGCTACGTGTACAGCGAGGGCGACAAGTACTGGCCAATGGAGACCTGGTGCGGGGTGCTGGCGTACGATCTGCAAGCGGAGCAGACGGTTGCCATCCAGTACGAGGCGACGACAGCCTGTCCTCGCAACCTGGCTGCCGGCGACAGCTCGGTAGGCTGGGTCGAGGATCGCGAGACCGGCAGCGTGGTGGTGTTGCACGACTTCTCTTCTGGAGTGACCGAGGACGTCTACTCTGGCAGCGCCGGTCGAATCCTCGACCTGGGCATTGGCAACGGCCGGCTGTTCTGGCTCGAGGAGGATTTCGGCGTGGTCCCTCCGCAGACCAAGCTCCTCGAATACTCCATAACCACTGGAGCTGCAAGACTGATGTGGACCGGCGGTCGAGCACGAGAGCTGAGCTCCGGCGACGAGCTTGTCGTCTGGTCCGCGGCGAGCGACAGTGGGACGGGTACGAGCGTGTACGTCCTCCGAGCTCACGATGACTTCCTGGCCATGGTTCGGGACACCACGGAAATGCTGTGCGGTGTTCTCGCCGGCTCGGGCGAGAGCTCGGGTACGGCGATGTGGTGCGAAAAAAACACGCTTTCCGACGAGTACGACTTCCATGCCTACGATCTGGCCACGTCTTCATCGAACGTGATGCTTTCGCTTCCGTCGGGAGACGTGGGATGGGTGGATTCTTTTGTCAGAGCAGGAGACGACCTGTACTTCGTTGCCGCCAGCGGTGACGTGGTTGCCTACGACCTTGTGTCGCTCGACCGTGCTCCGGTGACCGCCGACGGCAAGCACCGATCCAACCTGTTCGCAGCCGGCGGGCTCCTGGCCTGGTCGCAGACGAACGACAGGAGCTACGTCAGAGACGCCTTCGTCACCATCGTGGGCAGTCCCTACGCCGTGCCTTTCTACGTCCGCCTGGGCAGCAAGAACCTGCCGGCGGACAGACTGATGTGGGCGGACTTCATGCTCGAAGACCGGGTTGCCGATGTGGCGATCGGCCGGATCGCCGGGCTCACGGTCACCGACACTTCTGCCTATGTTGCCCGCGCCCTCGTCCACGACGCGCTGGCACCCACCGACCGCGCCCTCTTGCTATCGGGTGTTGGCGAGCGGTCCTTCATTACCCTGGCGTCTCCGATTTTTGCCGAGGCCGGCTTCGCGGTCGATGTCGACGTCTCGGAGACGGGATTGACCAGCGACTTCGCCCCCGGCGATTGGCGGAATCGGGACATCGTGTACTACTACGGTCATGGCACCGAGGGCGCGGCGGCAATCGAGAGCAACTCTCTCCCGCCGCTCGACAGCACTTTCGTCGATACCATGGCCTGCCTTACCTGCGACATCAATTCCATTCACGCCGTGTCCGAATCGATGTGTCTGCGCTCCATTCGCGCAGGCGCGATCGGCTTTCTGGGAGCCACCGACGAGACCGGAGGCTATTCTACCGGCCAGCGCATGCTGAACGCCATCTTCTTCGAGGACCTGCCAATGGGTCAGGCGTTCATCAACGGGCAGAGGGTCACCGAGGAGACGTTTCTTGGCGACCCGACCCTCAGAATCGCGCGCCGGCTGTTGGCAGAGCCTCTGCCAGACTAGCCACCATCAGCAGCCAGGCTGGCGAGGAGCATGGAGCCGAGAGGTTGATCCAATGGCAGCTCGAAATGAACGACGAGTTGAGCACGAAGGCTGGCAGCCGGAAACTGGCCGGCGTCGCCAGCGCTGGCGATGGGTGTCGAGAACGGTTCTGCTGGTCGCGGTGATTGGGGGGGCAGCGTGCTCGTCGCGCGGCCAGCCTGACAGCGGCTGGTCGTACTCCTGGGGCGGTGCCGGCTGGGACGAGGCGTTCGCCATCGCCAACACCAGCGACGGCGGATTGGTGGTCGCCGGTCGCACGGAATCGTTCGGCGCCGGCAACTACGATGCCTGGGTCATCAAGCTCGACGCGGGCGGCGAGCCAGAGTGGCAGCGCCTGCTTGGCGGGTTCGAATGGGACGAAGCCGGGGCCGTGCAGCA
>JAZDLZ010000371.1:0-3552 GCA_043801535.1 Pseudomonadota bacterium | reverse complement strand
CAATTGAACCCGGCCCAGCTCTCGGGCCATCTGCAAATCAAACGTTTCGCCGTAGCGGTCCCAGCGAGGATCGTCACTCCCGAGGATGAACCACAGGACCGCTTTCACGTAGGGTAGCTCGGCGAGTCCTCTGGCGATCGCGGCGTAGTCCAGCGCTAGCTGCACCCGCGGCCGCGGCGTCGACATTGGCGGCTCGCCACTCGTGCAACAGACCTCCGTGGCCAGGATAGGCTTGTCGGGGAACGCTGCGTGAGCCGCCTGGATCGGCCCCAGGGCATCGAGCGGATTCACCTGGTAATAGCCGTGAGCGCCCAGATACCTGCACTTGTTGACCATCAGTCGCACATTCTGATCAGCCAGCCACTTCTCGTAGTCGATGCTCGGCGAGAGTCCGGGAAAACACAACGCCCATTTGGGGCAGGTCGCCGTCAACCGGCCGCTGGCCTCGTAGAAAAATGCCTTGTAGCGCCCGACATCGCCGCCCCACGGCTCGGCTGTCGGATGGTTCGGCTCGTTGCCGATCTGAATGACGACTTCCTCGTCCTGGTAGTGCTCGTAAATCGCTTCCAGGTTGGCCAGATCGCCGAGGTCGTTGAGACGGATCACCCAGAGTTGGGGATGCAGGTTGTCGCGAATCCAGTCCCAACCGTCTCTGCGATGATACGAAAAGAGCAGGATCGCCCCAGGCCGCAGCTCGAGCAGCAGTGCCTTGTCAGGGTCCGTGAGCTGAGGATTGCGCCACTGGCGGTTGCTGAGATTCGGACCGAGCAGCGTCATACTCTCACCTCTTCCTTGCTTCCTGCTTCCGCTCGAGCTCCCAACACACGCTACAAAGCCCGTCGGTCTTGTACTGCTCGACGTGGCCACGACCAATAGTGATGCCACAGTACCGACAGCGTGGGTACCGCGCGATGTCAGCGCCGCAGACAGGACAATGGGTCGGCTCGGTGGCGGCGACGACGTGGGTGCCGGGTGCTGGTCCTGACATTATGCCCCTTTCCGCTCCATCAGAATGCCCTCGATGCGCTCCAAGCGTCGACTCAGGTTCCCGTCCATCAAGGTAATCTGCTTCTCGACGTCGTCGATACGCTTGCAGTCGCGGCAGTTCTCGGCCACGACGCGATTGACGTAGTTGGCCGAGACGCCGCTGCCGTTCGTTTCGCTTGCCGTTGGCGTAGGGGGCTGGACGGCTGGTTGCACCGCGCCCGCTTGGACTCGTCTCTTGCTTTCGTAGTAGGGCCTGCCGACGAAAACGATCGCGGCCAGCACAGCCAGGAAGGCAAACAGGTTGTCGACATAGTTGAGTATGGTTCCCAGGTCCAACGCGGCACCTCCAGGGTGTCAGAATCGTCACTTATCGAGTCACTCACCAGCGGGCGAGCGGGTGTATAATGGCGGCATGAGAAAGCGAGTGCTTCCTGCCGCTATCGTGTTCGTCGTCACTGTCTGCGCCCTGTTGCCCTCGGCGCTGAGTCTGCCCCAGTTCATGGACGAGAACTTCTATGTCTGGAGCGGTGCATACTTCGGCGGCAAGATAGCCCGCCTCGACTTCAGTCCTCGAAACGGTGCCATTCCAGACGATCCTGGCTGGAATCCTGGCGACTGGTGGTCGATGTCGGCTCCGATGCCCTTCCGCCTCGTCTACGCAGGCACGATGGCTATCACCGGCAGTCTGCCACCTGCCAAGCCTTATGAGTACAAAGGCCCTGCTGCTACCATTGAAGGACAGCCCGATGCCCTCATCCCCGATAGGACGTTGTTTGTCGTCCGTCTCACGGCCCTGCTCTGCTCGGCACTGGGTATTGCGGCGTTGGCTTTTCGGTTCGGTTGGTCGGGATTGCTCGGCCTGTTCATGCTCTTGATGCCCGATGGCACTCGCAATCTGACGCTGGCAATGGCGGAGCCTGTGCTTGTCCTCGCCCTGGGCCTCTGCGTCCTCGCCTACGGTTCGCGTTGGTTCCCTCTTGCGGCCGCCTTCGCTGGTGGTTCCAAATTGATAGGTTTCCTGATGTGGCCGTTGCTGCTTCGGCGTAGAGCCAATGGGCAATTCGGCTGGCTTGGCTTGCCGCTCGCTATTCTCTTCTGGACAATTGGCAATCCTGCCTCGTGGTTCGCCGGTGGGCCGCTCTACATCTTGCCAATGCTCGCGCGGCGACAAGTCGAGCACGCCGGTGTTAGCGAGGCAAGCTTCTACGTAGCCAGCTGGTACTGGGTTCCGGTGCAATATGGACTCGTTTTCGCGATAACCTACCTGTTGCCCCGCATACGCTTCTGGCATCGTCTGACTCACCGCTTTTCTACTAATATCACTCATCCTGCGATCAAGACGTAACAGCGCGGGACCGCACCCCCGGTCACCGTGAACGCCCAGCCACTCGAGCTATTGTTGCTCGCGTTGGTAACAATGATGTCTCCCGTTGTCGCCCCCACTGGCACCAGAACCACGATCTCGGTATCCGACCATGACACGCAATCCTCAACGGCAACAACCGTCCCGTTGAACGATACCTTATTGAACTCGGTCGAGATGTTCTCAAAGCCCGTGCCGGTGATTGTAATGGAGTCGCCAACGGCACCAGACCCAGGTGTGACATCGGTGATTGTCGGCGCCGGGTTTTCAAGATAATGAGCGAGATACCGAGTGTTCATCAGTCCAGGCTCAACAGCGCCCAGATGAAGTCTCGGCCCGTGCCCGCCACCTGCTTGAGAGTCGCTATCAACTCGATATTGGCTGGCACTGGTATGCTGTACTTGTTCAACTCACTTTGCGCGTGAGTGTAGACCGCCCCATATGCCAACTGGCTGCTGTTACCTGTTCTTACCTTCGTCTTTAACCTCAACTCCACGGTATCGCCGTTGACTAGATTGGCCATACTGACCACGAGCACATAGGTCTTTCCGCCGGTCTCGGTTGCCAGCGTGTGTTCGGTGCCAATTTCTGCTGCTTGCGTTCCACCTGCAACCTCAGCAAGTGCCATTTTTCACCTCTCAGTCGATGCCATAAATTACTATGTCGAGTAGTCTGTCTGTTGCGTCCGTCGTGCCGCACGAGCCTCTTGCCGCAAGCCTGACCCCAGCGGGAATGGCGATTGGCAGAGGCATAATCATCGAGCCTGGCGGTAATCCCCCGCTGCCGTAGCATGAACAGTAAAGATCTGGCAGGACGATCTTCTCCGATCCAGCCCCGCCGATGGCTATGTCTATGCCAAAACCTGTCGCCGTTCTCGTACCGTTCTTTTGATTCCCATATGCGACAAGAAGAGCTTTGCAGGGATAGGTCGTAGCCGCAACGATTTGGGAATATGCGCCCTTCGTCCAGGCTGCCGCCCCGCAGTCTACCGACACCCCCCCGCTATCGGCGGTCGCGGCTCCATATGTCGTAACTCTACCAAGCGATGAGCCAGATAGGAATCCGTTCGCCATTGGCGTGACCCTAGTCCACATTGTTACCCCACCAGTCGAGCATTGGCAACGTGCCGCTATCCTCGTCCCCGCCGGTATCGGGATAGGAAGAAAGTACTGGTAGTTAGGTATATTTGCATCGCCACCGAC
>JAZDLZ010000360.1:0-3471 GCA_043801535.1 Pseudomonadota bacterium | reverse complement strand
CGCATCAGCTACTGTGGCTTGCAGCACTGCAAAGGCGACCCGTTTCCCAAAGACGCTTTTGCTGGCGACGAGAACGCCTGCGTCGACTTCCGCTACTCTCAGTCTCCTCGTCTGTCGTGGTGGTTCGATCACCATGTCAGCGCGTTTGCCTTGCCCGGAGATCGGGAGCACTTCGAGGCGGACAAGAGCGGAAGGAAGTTCTATGACCCACACGCCAAGGCATGCACCAAGCTCGAGGCGGACGTCCTGTCGAAGCACTTCGGGTTCGATGTCTCCTCGCTCGACGAGCTAGTAGATTGGGCAGAAATGATCGACGGTGCGCAGTTCCCCGACGCGCGAACCGCGGTGTTGTTGGAGCAGCCGGCGCTTCGCCTGATGACTTGGCTCGAGACCAACCGCGATCCGAGTCTCGCTGCTCGCTGTATCGAGGATCTCCAGGCTCGGTCGCTCTCCGAAGTGGCCGGCCAGCCGTACGTCGCCGGGCCCATGCAGTCGATCTTCGAGCGGCATTGGCGCACTATCAGTGTGATTGGCGGCAGGATAGTAATCGATGGGGGGGTTGCCTTCTTTGATTTGATGGAAGATGGCCTCGAAGCCTTCAACAAGTTCATTCCGTACCTGCTTCATCCCGAGAGCCGCTATTCTGTTGCGCTGACTCGTTCGGCGACCAAGGTCAAAATCTCAGTTGGTTCCAATCCGTGGTCGACTATTCTTCGGGATCATGACATCGCTTCGATCTGTGAGGGATACGGTGGTGGTGGCCACAAGGTTGTTGGGGCCATTTCGTTGGCTCCAGGGGAGTGTGAGCGCGGCCGTCAGATTGCACAAGAGATCGTGAGGAAGCTCAACCAGACAGGTAGTCCCAGCGAATCCTGATGGTATTCGAGAGCGGGCATCAGTTTGGCTCCGGCTGGGCCGGCTCAAGAGCATGCTGGTTGGGATACTACCCGGGTCTTGGGTGACTGGTGACTCAGCCGGATTGCCGCTGCCAAATCAGCGACCAGTCTGGTGACGGACGGAGTACGGTCGGACGCGTTTTTTTCTAGCGCTCGTTCTAGCACCCGATCGATTCCCATGGGAAGCGCTCGATTGAGCAGTGAAGGAGGCAGCGGTTTGGCGAAGAGCTGCGCTCGCACGATACGAGCAGCGGAGTGGTTGCGGAACGGAGACCGACCGACGAGCATCCGATAGGCAACACTCGCCAGAGAATAGACGTCTGCACGCGGGTCGACTCGAATACCAAGTGCCTGCTCCGGAGAGGCATAGGCTGGAGTTCCCCAGCTTCCTTGGGCCGCGAGATTCAATGCCCCGATCCAGGAAGCCCTTCCATAATCGTAGACTCCGGCAAGACCCAGGTCGATGAGTCGAAGTCTTGGCAAGTGTCCTGTCCTTGGCCAATGCACGAACAGATTGGCTGGTTTGACATCCCGGTGAACGAGGCCATTGTCATGAAGGCATTGCAGGGCTGATGCAGCGTCGCGCAGCAAGAGCAGAGCCAACTCTGGCTCGAGTAGTCCAGCCTCGCACAGCATTTGATCGAGTCCCATGCCACGGCAGAGCTGCATTGCGTAGAAGGGCCTACCGTCATCGAGTCGTCCGTAGTCCAAGACTCGGACTAGGGCGGGATGCCGCAGCGTCATGCCAAGATAGGCCTCGTTCACAAAGCCAGCGATCGCTCGCTGGTTTCTCGCTCGGGATGTTCTCAAGACCTTAAGGGCCACGACGTGGGCTCCATCGGCTACAGAAATGCCCCCAACGGTAGTCGCCTCATAGACAATGCCAAGTGAGCCCTCTGCCAAGCGGCGGCGGATGCGGTAGCGTTGTGCAATGATTGCGCTTGGGGCCAGCATGTCAGCTTGGTGATAACGATAACGATGACGATGACAGTAGAGAGTGGGTTCGGACTGGCATAGCTCGTTGGTGGAGTGTGGGATCGAAGCCGTCCCTAGATCCGCGAAGTCCAGCTCAGGTTCCCTCGAAGACGGGGATCCGTCGAGCTTTGCTCGATGGAGGGGCAGCGGGGGCTCGCAACTGCTTCTTGGTCGTCGAGGCGGAGGGGATTCGCAGACCGCCCCGAGATCAAGGTGAAGGGCGGTAGGATCGGATGCGAGCGCTGGTCTTGCCATGCATTGGTTGGATAGCAAGGAGGATGCCGTTCCCCTGATCCGGCGCTAGCGCGCCTCAAGACCACCCCTCCGCCCCTCGATCTAAGGGCAGCTGCGAGCCCTCGCCGCCCCCCGTCGGAGGAGACCTCCGACGGGTCCTCCCTCTCCGAGGAGGGGAATCGCGGCGCGTCATCTCCCGGGCGACCACCAAATTGGTGCAGCGCCGCGACTCGCTCCGCGCGGCGAAGCCGCGCTGCACTCGTGGTCACTATCGCCGTTTTAGGGCGTTCCTGGTGCCGGTCGCGCCGCAAGCAAAAGCCGTCGGTTGCCCAACGAGTTATTGCCGCACTGCCGCACTGCCGCAACGGCGCAACGGCGCAAGTCGCACCGAGCTGCGCGCCTTCAGCCTTCATCTGAAGGCCAACAGCAGATAGCGCAGCCAGTCGTGCACATCGGCTCATGCTCGGGGTGCAAAGCCTGCCACTCTTGGATGTCTTGGTCCAATGGCGCTCTGCCGGCATGTTCGATCTGGGCCGCGAGCAGGCCTGGCCAGTGCGCCAGCCGGGGAAAGCTTGACCAGCCCATCGGGTTTGGCAGAGCTCGAAAAGCGCCAGGTTTGCACACTATCCCCGAGCCGGCGTTATGGATGTCTGCTTCGACAGACACCGACAACCGTCACAGGAGTCGGTTGCTTGGATGCTGGAATCACACGGAATTTGATGGTTGCGGATGTTGCGGATCCAGTGGGTCGTGGTCACTGCCGCCGTTTTGGGGACTGTCGGGTCTGACGCTCTTCGGCGACCGGAGGTCGTTGCCAGGATTCCTTGGCCCAGGATCGTCGAGCCACTTCCCGTCATTCTCGACCGGCAGGAACTGCCGCCCTTGTTTGCCGCCGCCCCAACCCCAATCGTCCGTGTCGGCATGTTGCTCGCCTACGGTGCAGGTCTGCGAGTCTCAGAGGTCGCCCGCTTCGAAATCGGCCAGATAGACAGCAAACGTGGGGGTGATCATCGTTCGCAAAGGCAAGGGTGGGAAAGACCGCCTCACCTTGCTCTCGCCGACTTTGCTTGCGGAGCTCCGGCGCTATTGGTGCCAATTTCGTCCCCAACCTCCGTGGCTGTTGCCCGGGAGCCGACAGGGGCAGCCGATATCGCGGCGCATGTTGCAGAATGGAATGTGCGAGGCGGTTCGCATCGCGCACATCACGAAGGACGTTACCTTTCATTCGCTCAGGCCTTCGCTACCCACATGCTCGAAGCTGGGGTCGACACTCGCGTTATTCAGGCCATGTTGGGCCATGCCAGCATGAGAGCGACGAATCGCTACACGCAGGTACGTGCAGACATTTTCGCGACCCTGCCTGATC
>JAZDLZ010000344.1:0-7609 GCA_043801535.1 Pseudomonadota bacterium | reverse complement strand
GATGCCTGCCATCAGGGCTGAAGGCGAGTCTATTGACCACGTCCTTGTGACCGGTCAGCACCCGTGAAGCGCCAGAGGCGAGATCCCAGATTCTCACCCGACCGTCCCGTTGTCCGCTGGCCAGATAGCGCCCATCTGGCGAGTAGGCGACGGCAACAGCCGTGACATCCTCACCTCTCAACGGTCGGATCCCGGTGGTGACGACGTCAATGATATTCACCAGTCCGTCATGGCACGCCGCTGCCACCGAACGACCATCCGGCGCGTACGCCACGTCATAGGGGACACTTCCGAGGGTGACCGTCCACTCCAGCGGATCCCGGTCGAGCTTCCACCACAGCGCGCGGCCGAGGAGCGAATCCTGTGTCTCGAGGGAGCTACGCAATCGCGCCCGCGCCTCCACCAACTCGCCCCGTCCCAGCGCGGCGCTGGCGCCCTCCCTCTGAGCTTCGGCTTCGCCCTGTCTGGCGCGGCTCCATCCTTCCTCGGCGCGCACCTTCTGCACCCGGGTTTCCCGCTCCCGCAGCAGCGACCACACCGTCGCCACTGCCAGCAATGCCATGACGCCTGCTACCAGCGCCAACTTGCGTTGCCGCCGCCGCTTTTCCTTGCGCAGGCCAGCCTTCAGGAACTCCGCAACCTGTCCGGGAATCCTGGTGCCCCACCGTGCCAGCTTGCGCCGCACCTCGGCGAGCGCGTCGCCCTGCCACACCTCCTCGTCCCGCCGGCCGCGCTTTTCCCACAGCTCCGCTGCCTGCCCGACCTCGGCGAGCAGCGCCAGCTCTTCGTGGCTCTCCTCGATCCACCGCGCCAGCCGTTTCCAGGTGCGCACCAGCGACTCGTGAACCAGCTCGAGGACTGCTTCGCCGCCACCGCTGCCGCCTCCACTTCCGCCGCCTCCGCCGCTACCGCTGCTGTCCCCTCGACCGCGCCGCACGGTAAGGAGTCGTGCCAGGGTCAACCGATCCAGCACCTCTTTCACGCCCGCACCAAGTCCGGCGATGGCCGCGGCTACCGGCACTACCCGGCGAGTGCCGGCCGCGGTTACGAGTCGTAGCAGGAGCTGGCGTGCGAGCTCGACCTGAGCGGGAGTCATGCCCGCCAGCACCCCGTCGGCATGCTCGGCCAGCGAGCCAGCAACGCCTCCCATCGTCGCGTACGCCGTCCGGCAGAGGAGTCGCCGATTCTTGTCCCGTCGCTCCCACAGCATCTGGCCGGCGAACTGGAGTAGCGGCAAGCAGGCCGGCTCGTCGCTGACCGACTCCACCATCTCCGCCGGCAGTGCAGGGTCATCGTAGAAGTATCCGACGGCGGCCAGCGGACGGGTGAGCACCTCCTCGAGCGCCTCTCTGCCGGGGCGACGCAGCACAAAGACTCGGGTCAATGCCGCCGCCACCTCGGGTCCTCCGCCAAGACGACCGAGGAAATCGTCGCGGATGGTGAATACGGCTCGCACCGGGCTCGACGGGTGATCTGCCACCCCGCAGATCGCGCGCAGAAACGCCTCCTGCACCATCCTGTCCGCTCCCATCGTGAACAGCTCCTCGAGCTGGTCCACGAAGAGCAGCACCTTGCCACGCTCGCGTGCTGCCAGATCGTGCAGGAGAACACCCAGGGCTGCCGGCGACTGGCGAAGCTGGCTCGCCAGCGCCCCGGCATCGTCCGATCCGAGCAACGACGTCCACACCGCCTCCTCGGCTCCGGGCACGCCGCGCAAGTGCTCGGGTGGCTGGATATCCGACAGGTGGACAACGCTGTCCGTGCCTTCGCTCAATCGCCGAATGCTCTGGCCAGTGGCCAGGCGCGCGGCCAGGGCGCCAAACGGGTCGACGCCGGGCCGGATCGTCAACGCAGTCCAGACTCCCTGCTCACGCAGGCGAGGGAGCACTCCAGCCTGCACGAACGAGCTCTTGCCCGCCCCCGACGGACCAGCCACTGGCAGCACTGCTTGCTCGCGCAGACTCTCCAGAAACACCGCAATCTCGGTGTCGCGACCAAAAAACAGATCCGAGTGAAGCTCCGAGAACGGAAACAGCCCACGGAACGGGCTCTGCTCGGCGAGATCCTGGCGTCGATGGCCCGCCACCAGATGATCGAGCGTCTCGACCACCTGTGCCGCCGCCGGCCTCCTCGCCGCGTCCTTTTCCAGACAGCGCGCAACGAGCCCGACCAATTCCGCCGGCGTGTCCTGGGTCGGCACCAGGGCGGGTACTGGCTCGAGTTTTACCACCACCGATCCCACCAGCTCCTTTCTCAAGCCCTGGTACGGCCGCCGGCCAACCAGCAGCTCGTGCAGTATCACCCCGAACGCCCAGATGTCCGTCGCCTCGCTGCACTCCTCGCCACGCCACTGCTCGGGTGCCATGTAGCTTGGCGTGCCCTGCACTGTCCCCGCAGCCGTGACATAGTCCGACACCGAGGTCGAGGGTTCAGCCTCTGCTGGCGCGTTCGCGAGCCCAGGCCCAGGCCCGGGCCCGGGCGCCGTTCCAAAGGGGGGCGCGGGTTCGAGCGCAACGACGGACGTCGCCGCCGACACCATCCGCGCCAGTCCCAAATCCACCAGTCGCGCTCGACCATCCCTGGCGAGAATCACATTGTCCGGCTTGAGATCGCGGTGCAGAACCCGGTGGCGATGGGCCTCGGCGAGCGCTTGAGCAATGGCCAGCATTGTGCGCAGCGACTCCCGTGCTCCGGGCCGCTCCTCGGCCATTCGCTCGCGCAGGTTCTGTCCTTCCAGGTACTCCAGCGCCAGGTACGGCCTTCCCTCGTGCTTGCCGACCGCGTACACCGTCACGATGTGCGGATGGGAAAGGCTCGCCGTGAGCTGCGCCTCGCGCATGAAACGCGCCTCTGCCTCCTCGGAATCCAGGTAGCGTGGACGAATGACTTTCAGCGCTACTCTGCGATTGAGCAGGGTGTCGCGCGCCAAATAGACCTCGCCCATCCCGCCCCGGCCGACCAGCCGAACTACTCGAAAGTGGTCCACCATGCTATCGGGCAGGAGAATGGGCGTCTGATTGCTGCTGCTATCCGGCGATGCTGCCATGTTGCGGTCTATTCTCCTGGCGCGGGGCGAGGTGCAGGGTGCAGGGTGCGCGATCGCCTGCACCGATGGTTGAAAGGCGGCGTCAGAGCTACCGGCAGTCCGTTTTCCCACACCACAGGCACATTGTTCCAGATGTCGCCGAGTAGCTCGCAGTAGTCTTGGGAAAAGATTCCCAGGCGCATTACGACGTAGCTACCCAGCTCGGTCGCAGCGTACAGGCTGTCCTCGAAGACCAGCAGGTGGGCAATCGATCCGTGAAGCCTGGCAGAATCAAGCAAGGTGCCGTTCTGGATGTTCCACAGACCGAGCATGCCGTTCGCGAATCCTGCGATCAGCGTTCCGGGTGGACCAGCGTGCAGACGCATCACTGGGCTTGCCGGAGCACCCTCGAATGCAAAGGACGGTCAACGAGTTGAGATCCCAGAGAATGACCAGGTTGTCGAAAGCTCCAGTGGCAAGCAATCTTCCATCGGGGCTGTAGGCTATCCCCTGCAACCTTCCGGTGTGCCCGGAGAGGACTGCCCGTTGACGGCCCGATTCGGTCTCCCAGATCCGAGCTGTCTTGTCGCCGCTGGCGGAAGCGATGTACTTGCCATTGCCATGTCGATCCGACCGAGAGACATCCACGTCGGGTGTCGCTGACGCTCCGTTTTCGTCACCCTCGACGGGGACCAACGAGCAACGATCACCCCCATCACACCCCCGGGCAGGTTGCGGCGCGCGCCGCGCTGGGGTATTACCGCGATGATGGACATAGGCATCCTTGGCGGTGGCGCGTTCGGAACAGCCCTGGCAAAGCTTCTCGAGGCTCGCGGGCACCGGATTACGATCTGGTGTTTTCCTGCCGAGGAAGCGCGAATGTTGGCGGCAACCAGGGAGTCGGTACGCTTGCCAGGCTTCAAGGTCGGGCCCGACGTGCTCCCTTCCGAGGACGTCGAGCCCGCGGTGACCGGGAAAGAGATCGTCATCCTCGTGACTCCGTCGCACACGGCACGAGCGGTCCTGGCCAAGACCGCCGCTCTCTTCGACGCGCAGAGCGTGCTTGTGGTCGGGACAAAAGGCATCGAAGAAGAGACCCTGCTAACCATGAGCCAAGTGGTACGCGAGGTGCTGCCGGCACCAGTGGCGCAGCGAGCGGCCTTCGTCTCCGGACCGACCTTCGCGCGGGAGCTGGCCTCTGGCCTTCCGGCTGCGATCGTCGTTGCCTCGCGCTCTCCTGCCTCGGCGGAGCTCGTGCAACGAGAGTTCTCGACCGATCGGCTCCGGCTCTACACGTCGGACGATGTCGCCGGCGTCGAGCTCGGCGGCGCCTTGAAGAACGTCTGCGCGATCGGGGCTGGAATCTCGGACGGTCTCGGCTATGGCCACAATGCTCGCGCAGCGCTCATTACCAGAGGGCTGTTCGAAATGGCGAGAATCGGGATGCGGATGGGCGCCAATCCTCTGACCTTTGCCGGACTGGCAGGCATGGGAGACCTGGTGCTGACCTGCACGAGCGACCTCTCGCGGAACCGCCAGGTCGGGCTCGAGCTGGGTCGCGGCAGGAAGCTCGACGAGATTCTCACCAGCTTGGGCGCGGTAGCCGAGGGAGTCAAGACCACCAGGGCGGCACGGCAGCTTGCCATGGGTCTCGAGGTGGACATCCCGATCACCGAGGTCATCTATCAGGTTCTCTACGAAGGCAAGCAGCCGAACGCCGCGCTTGCAGAGCTCATGGCTCGCGAGCTGAAGCCAGAGCGTGGCTAGTGTGACGGTGTGACGGTGTGACGGTGTGACGGTGCGACGAAGGATGCGAAGGATGCGATTCGTCGGATCTCTCGCATCTCCACTTCGAATTATCATGATAATTTGAAGCAATGTTTTAACGAACGATCCGTCTCCCACCGCCTGGCCAGGAAACTTTCTTCCTCTGGGGTCCCCGTCAGACAGGCGAGAGAGTGTAAAGCAAGTCTGACCGGTCCCCCGGCTATTTGGCACGCTGCCTGCAAGTCCTGCTGTGGTGGCTGGACAGCGCCGATTGTTGCTGATTCAGATCGACGGGCTGGCAGCATCGCGGCTGGTGCGGGCAATGAGCGGCGGAGTCATGCCGGCCATGGCCTGCTTCTGTCTCGATCGCGCCGACTCGATTGCCCACGTCACCATGGTGCCGTCCTCGACGCCGGCGTTCCAGTCCACTCTGCTCTACGGGCAGCAGCAGATTGTCCATGGCTACTCCTGGTTCGACCGCAGCCACGGCATCATCCGCCGGTTCGATGTACCGGAGGACATCTCCCATGTCGAAAGGCAACTGCAGCGGGCAGCGCGGCGACCTCCTCTTTTGGCTATCGCTGGCACTGTCTCCTACCTGGCGATTTTCATTGGTGGAGCAGGCCGGGCTTTGCTGAATATTGCCAGAGGACTCGGGCCATCCCACTGGTGGCGTGCCAGCCGGCTTGGTGCAGGAGCTCTGAAGGCCTTGCTGGCGATTCCTTCAGAAGTCGCTCGTGCTGGTGGAGACATGATTCGCTTTGTGCGGAGCTCCACTAGCCGGGCCAACGAGTGGAACTGGCTGGCCATGAGAGTCCTCCACGCCTCGTTTCTCGAGGAACTATCCATCGCGTCCGCAGTTGCCGATCTTCGCTCGCACGCTCCCATCGTCTATCTGGATTTCTTGGCCTACGACGAGGCATCTCACCGGCGCGGGCCAGAGCATCCCGTCGCCATCGAGCAGCTTCGACGAATCGATCGTCGGATTGGCCGCCTGATCGAGAGCGGGACCCGCGAGGGCTACGACGTGCTGGTCTTCAGCGATCACGGACAGGCAGTGGCAACGCCGTTCTTCCTCGTCGAAGGCAAGTGCCTTTCAGCTCTCGTTCTCGAGGCTTGTACCGATCGACCCGGAGGCGCTGCTCTAGCCGATCTCGCACACCAGCTCGACGCCAGCAGGAACAGGGCAGCGCGGGTCCGCAAGTGGCCGGGCGCAGTACGTCGCCCACTGGAATGGCGTGCACGAGAACAGAGCCGCCGTATCGCCGCCAGATTGGAAAAGGAGCACGGCGCGCCCGCCGACGAAGTCGCAGTGGTAACGGCAGGCTCGGTTGCCCACATCTATTTCGGTTGCGCCACCAGCGGCATGACGCTCGAAAAGATCCAGCAGCGATTCCCCAGGCTGCTTCCAGCGCTGGCCGGCTCTCGGGGAGTCGGAATGGTCGTTGCTCGACAGAGCGAGCTTGGTCCAATCATTGTCACGAGGAACAGGCGAATGCTGCTGGCCGACGGGAGCGCGCTCGCCTCGGCGTGGCCGCTGATGGGGGAGAGCAGCAATTCGGAAGTAGTCTGTCGACTGGTCAGCTCCGTGATCGCAATGCCTTCGGCAGGCGACCTTGTCGTCTACGGCAAGACCGATTCTCGCGGCACGGTCACCTTCGACTGGGAGATGGGAACGCACGGAGGCCTGCATCCCGACGAGCTCGATGTCTTCCTGGTAGGCTCGGACGGGGTCGAGCTGCCCAATGGGAAAGGGCTAGATCCGGCGGTGCTGAATTCGCTGTTGCGCAAGCGCTACGCCGCGTGAATCGCCAACGAGGACGGAGGCGATGCGCGCGTCGTCGCCCGCCCGCAGCCAACCAGCGGACCCGGAGCACCGATCGGCCGGCGACTTAGCTCGCGGGAAGCTCTACCCGGACGATGTAGCGAAGATTCAGAAAATTGATGACGAAATGGGCGGTAATCGGTGCTCCCAAATCACCCAGGCTCTGAAAGAGCAGGCCAAACAGCATCCCGACCACGAACGCTTGCGCGGTCCACGGCAAATAGCGCGCTCCTGGCCCAACGTGTAGCAGGCTAAAGACAATCGCCGAAGGAACAAGCCCAATCCATGGCAGCAATGCGCCGCGAAACAGCAACTCCTCGCCAATCGAGCTGGCCGCAGCCAACAGGATGATGTCGCGTCCACCAAGGACGCCCAACAATCCGCGGAATTCGCGGTGCAGGGAACGCGCCCAAAAAAACCGGTGGACACAAAGCCGGGTGAGAAACACCGCCACCATGCCTACGGCGATTCCCACTACCGGGCTCACGACGAGTCTCCAGGCGGGAAGCCGGCCTGCGGCATGGTACAGGTCAGCATCGCCACGCGCGACGCCGACTACGAGGGCAAGCAGCGTGACCCCCCCATAGAGCGCCAGAACCATCCAAGATGAGGAGAACGAACGGCTCCTCGCGTGACCGGGGTACTGCAATCTGTTGGCCGTAAGACGAAGAAGAAAAAAGCAGTGCGAGGAGGGGGACTCGAACCCCCATGGGTGTGAGCCCACTAGCCCCTCAAACTAGCGCGTCTACCAGTTCCGCCATCCTCGCGTGTGCTAGACGTTCTATGAAAGTGTGGTCGGTATGTCAAGAAAAAACCTGACAAGCGGCAAACCTGCGAGCCGAGCTAGAGCTTCGCCGAAAACAGAAAAGCCTTGCAGCGTCAGAGGTTAGCGGCGCGCCGGGACGGGTTTTCGGCACGAACCGACGGAAAGCGGCCAGATTCGCCTGGAACGGCTCGACTCTCGACCTTGGCACCGTCTCCCCCGATAGCGA
>JAZDLZ010000294.1:0-3252 GCA_043801535.1 Pseudomonadota bacterium | reverse complement strand
GGAATCCTCCTCGCCTTGCCGCGCATCGCCCCGATCCCCTGCCAGAAGTGCGGAGAACGGCTCACCAAAGTAATGGAGCAGCAGGCGAACCAGACCACTCTCGACGCCATCAACTCGGAGACCAGAGTCATCGCCCACTATTACCGCTCCGAGAGCCAGTAGCATGACCTCGGGCTCGAATGGAGCAGCGCCGCAGCCTTCGCTGCTGCCACGCCTGCCGACGCCCTCCACGCCGCTGTTGCCGCCGCTTCTGCTGTTGCCGCTGTTGCCGCTGTTGTTGCTCGGCTCGAGCCTGGGATCCGGCTGCTCGGCCGAACCTACTCCGAACACAGTCGACGCAGCTCGGGCCGACACTGACAGCGAGGAACCACCACGCTGCACCGAGACTGCAAGCGGCAAGGTGCCAGCCGAAGCGACAGTGATGGCCTGGGAGGAAGACGGCAGTCCTGCCTCCTCCGTCGTCGATCACTCGTGGAATGCAATCACCGGCGCGTCCGGCGAATACATGATCGGAGAAGAGCCGACCTGGGAGGCAGTGCGCTTCGAATTGCCGGCGCCAACGACTGTGTACGGCGTCCGAGCACAATGGGCAAACCTCCGGGCAACGGAAGAAGAGGGATTCCCGATCACCATTGGGCTGTATCCCGATTTTGGCGGCAACGGCTATGACTTCGATCATTGGCATTCACTGTGGGAGGGAGACCGCTGCCTGACGGAGAACGACAACGGCGAGTGGATTGACTACGTGCTGGAGACGCCCCTGGAAGTAGCGAGACCAGGTATCATCTTTGCCGCCCACTTCTTTGCCGGTGCGTCGGCACCTGCCTTCGTGTTCGACGAATACGGGAATGATTGCTCGACCTTCGACGGCTGTCACTCGTCCTTGACCATGCCCAATGCCGACTCGAGCAGCTCCTACACCGGCATCTCCTTCCGCTTTGCCTACGACTTCAAGGTTCGCCTCTTGGCTGTCATCCACGACACCGTTCCGAAGGAAGCGAAGTGGTTCAAGCCACAAGAAGGCATTCAGCTAGGCGGCCGAGTCGCCTGGGCTGACTACGACAACGACGGATACGCCGACCTGATGACATCCGGACCGACGCTCTTCCACAACAATGGCAACGGCAACGGCACGTTCAGCGACGTTACCAGCGCTGCCGGCCTCGATGCAGTGCGCGGTCTGAGCGGCGGTGGAGTCTGGGGAGACTACGACAACGATGGTTGTCTCGACTACTTTGGCCAGCGCGGGGCTGACGGTCCGGACTTGCTGCTCCACGGCAAATGCGACGGCACCTTCGAGAACGCCACCGAGACGTCGCTTATCGCAGACCGTCAGGACGAAATCGACTGCATCGCCGACCTCGACGCGGAATACGCCGCGACCGAAGGCTCCGCCTGGGTGGATCTCGACCAGGATGGTCTCCTCGACCTCTACCTCGCCGAGCACGAGTGCTGGAAGAACGACAAGTCCAACAAGTACCGCGACCGCATATGGCACAACCAAGGAGACGGCACCTTCGTGGAATGGGGCGCGGAGCACGGCTTCGTCACCGCCGCGAGAGCCGGGCGAGGCGTCAGCCCGGCAGACTTCGACCTCGACGGAGACGTGGACGTCTTCGTCAGCAACTACCGTCTCGACGCGAACTTCATGTACGTCAACGACGGAGACGGCACCTTCAGCGAGCAGGCGATCGCTCGCAACCTGGCTGGCGTGCCTTCGATGGGAGCATACGGTCACACCATCGGCTCGGCCTGGTTCGATCTCGAGAACGACGGCGACTTCGATCTCGTCCAGGCCAACCTGGCTCACCCTCGCTTCTACCAATTCAGCGACAGGACGATGATCATGGTCAACGACGGTTCCGGCAAGTTCACCGACGTTGCCGCCGCAGCCGGGGTGCTCTATCGCGAGACCCACTCCAACCCGACGGTACAGGACTTCGACAACGATGGCTTCCAGGACATCTTCGTTACCTGCGTCTACGACAGCAGGCCCTCCGACTTCTACGTCAACCGGGGTGACGGGACCTTCGACGAAGCCGGCTACCAGGCTGGCGCAGTCGTCGAGAATGGCTGGGGCTCGGCCGCAGCCGACTACGACAACGACGGGGACATCGACCTCGCTGCCTACAGCCTCTACCGTAACGAAAGTGCGGCCGCAGGAAACCACTGGCTGCAAGTCCGCGCTCTGGGAGGCACGAGCTCTCGCGGACCGGTCAACGCTGCCGGAATCGGCGCAGTAATCCGCGTTGTCGCCGGCGGCGAGTCACGCCTCGGTCACACCAGCGGAGGCTCGGGTACCGGCTGCCAAGACACTCCGTTCGTCTCCTTCGGCCTGGGATCGCTGACAACCGTCGACTCCATCGTCGTGCTCTATCCGGGTGGTGCGGAGACCGTGGTTCCCGGTCCGATCCAGGCCGATCAACGAGTATGGGTCAAGGCAGACGGTGCCGTGGCGTACGGGTGGGCTCCTCCGTTCTGATCGTTCCAGCATCCAGCTCGACATTCGGAGGTCTGTTTGAGTGCTGCACCGCAAAACCCATGGCTCAGCATCCCGGCGAACGAGTACGAAGGTCACATGGGGCCTGACTACGCGGACCAACTGGCACCCCTGAATGCCATTTTCGCCGAGGTGTACCACGCCACGCGGCCCGCTCAGCTGGCACTTCTCGGCTGCGCCACGGGCAACGGGTTGGAGCATGTTGACCCGGCGATCACGAGCCGCGCGATCGCGATCGACGTCAACCCCGAGTACGCTGCCTCTGCCAAAGCCCGACACCAATCACTTGGTGCCACCCTTGAGGTTCGGTGCGCCGATGTCTGCTCGTGCGTTCTCCCGGCCGCCGCCTTTGATCTCGTCCACGCTGCGCTGATATTCGAACACGTCAACATGCCCGTGCTTGCCTCCCGAATCGCGACCTGGCTGGCTCCGGCAGGAACCTGTGCCGTCGTCTTGCAGGTCGACTCCCCTGCGGCGGCCCCGGTCACACCTTCGCCGTATAGAAGCCTTGCCGCGCTTGGTGCCAGCATGCACCTGGCGTCGCTGGGTCAAGTCGCGGAGCTACTCGGGCAGCACGGTCTGCATCCTCACCGCCAATGGAGCGTACCTCTGACAGGGACCTCGGCTGAAGGCGGAGTTGGGTTCGCAGATGTCGGCGAAAGCGTTGCATTTTTTTGGCGAGCAGATGAATCCTCCGTGGAGACGATCCGCCCGTTGGCGTCGGAATGGACGTGGTCATGTCTAGGCCGCGA
>JAZDLZ010000245.1:0-2858 GCA_043801535.1 Pseudomonadota bacterium | reverse complement strand
GTGATCGCCCGGAAAGTGACGCGCCGCGGTTCCCGTCCTCGGAGAGGAGGGGCGGAGGGGTGGTCTTGAGGTGCGCTAGCGCCGGATCAGAGTCACCCTGATGCCGAAGACCGATCCAGTTTGCGGCCAGACGATTGACTTCCTGAGAGCAAGGGCAGTCGCGGTCTACCGAGGCGAGCAGTTTTTCTTCTGCTGCCAGGAGCATCGGGCTCGTTTTCTCGAGAATCCAGCAAGGTACTGCGCCTCTCCCGAAGCTACCATTCCTCTCGAAGAGCCGCCGCAACCGTTCGAAGAGCCCCCCAAAACGGCGATAGCAACAACGAGCGCAGCGCCGCTCCGCCGCGCGGAAGGGGAGGACCCGTCGAGGTCCCCTCGACGGGGGGGCGAGATAATACCGCAGGCCGCCAGCGAGCTCGCGCCGCCCAGGACGCCGGTGGCCAGCGACGACTCCCCGCGACATGCCTCGGAGAATACCTCCGTCCGTGGGGACTCCCAGGTACGCCTACGATTCGAGATTGGCGGCATGATTCGAACGGCCGACGCCGAACGCGTTCATCGGGCGATCACTGCCGTGCCAGGTGTACGGTCAGTATCGGTAGACCTCGTCACCGAGCTTGCAGTCATCGAGGCGGGTCGCTCGTTCGATTCCTCTCGAATTGTCGAAGCGACTTCAGCCGCGGGGTACGAGGCCATTCCGCGCATGACGCCACCGCCATTGGACACGGCAAGCGCCCGGGCCCGCACCGATGCTGCTCGCCGCCAGATGCTCGTGGGGCTCGCCCTCGCTGCTCTGGCCTGGATAGTGGTGCCACTTGGCAGCGGGATTGCCGTATCGGTGGTCGAGCTGTCGCTGGCCTCGGCTGCGCTGCTGATGGCCGTGCGACGCGAGTGCCTGGTGAATCATCGGAGTAGCTGTCCAAGCGGCTATCCGAGCGGCTGCCAAAACGATTGCCAAAACGATTGGCAAGGCGATTGGCAAGGCGATTGGCAAGGAATACGCCTACTCCAACCAATCAACCTGGCTCTAGGCGCGGCAGTGCTTCTCCTCGTTGTGGCCAGTTGGCGTCTCTTTCACGGGATTGAATGTGCGGTGCAGGCGGCAGCGGCCGTGACAGTACTTGGCTCCAGGCAGGTCTGCCGATGGGTAGTAGAACGTGCCAGCCAGATCGTCGCGGAAGCATTGGCCGGCATCGAGCATCGCCTGCCAGAGAGCACCCGCTGCATCGGCGAGGGCGGACTATCCAAGCATGTTCCAACGAGCGAGCTCACTCCGGGTGACCATATTCGCGTTGGCGCAGGCGAGGTGATTCCCGTCGACGGCGTCGTGCGCAACGGACGAGGATCGATCGACGAATCGACGGTTGCCGGCGACAGCGCTTCCCAGGAACGAGCGCAGGGTGACACCGTGCTCGCTGGCACTCTCCTGACTTCGGGCGGAGTTGTCATCGAAGTGCTGCGGGTTGGCGCGAATACCGCGATTGCCCGCATTCGCGCGGCCGTTGCCGAGACCCAGGCATCCTGCGGTGCTCTTGGCCGACTAGCCAGACAGGCGTCAGCGGTGGCTCCGTTTGCTGCCTTGCTACTCGCAGCCGCGGGCATGGGCGCTCGATTCCTTCTGGACCAGCAATGGGATGAAGCGCTCACGGCTGCCGCTGCGGTGTTGGCCGCGGTGTGCCAACCAGCAATCCTGCTATCCACCCGCGTTGCGCTTGCCTTGGTGACTACTGGTGCGGTAGCCGGTGGTGTCCTGTTTCGTAACGCTGACGCAGTCGAGCTAGCAGGAGCGGCCACGACCGTGGTCCTTACCAGAGGCGCGCTTGCCGACGGAAGACCTTGCGTGCAAAGACACGTCGTTGTCCCCGGCGAGGACACCGGACGTCTCCTCGCTCTCGGAGCTGCCGCGCTCCGTGTGGGGCCACCGCCCTTGGCCCAGGCGGCGCGCGCCTATGCCGAACGACTTGGCGTGCTGATACCGCCGGTAGACGACCCTGGCTACGAGCCCGGCATGGGTGTCTCGGCAATGATCGCCGGTACTCGGGTTGTAGCCGGTTGCCGTCGATTTCTGGAGAGGGAGGGAGTCGAGAGTGGACGGCTTTTCGAGTTGGCGACTGCCTTGACGGCAGACGGAGAAGGTAGCGCCGTCTTGGTCGCGGCAGGTGGCAAACTGATCGGCGCTCTTGGCGTTGTCTATCCGATCCCCGCCAGTGCTCGCGAGGCTGTCCGCAGCCTGAAAGAGATGGGATTGGAAGTGCTGCTGGTCACCGAGGAACCCGAGCAAACAGCGGAAGTCACAGGGAGAGACGTGGGCGTTGACAAGACGCTACCCGGGCTGCAGCCCGACCAACAGAAGTGCGCGATAGCCCGTCTTCGCGAGCAAGGAAAAACAGTCGTTGTCGTTGGCGATGGCACCGAAGATGCCGCTGCTCTCGAAGCTGCTGATGTTGGGCTAAGCCTGGGAAAAGGCACCGAGTTAGCCCTTGAAGTTGCCGCTGTCGGAGTCCTCCGCGGTGGATTGGGGGCCATCGTCAGAACGCTTGCTTGCGCGCGCCGCGCCGCGTCGACAATGCGCTTGGCGTTTGCAGGTGCAGTTGCGCACAACTTGGCAGTGCCCATGATTGCGGTCATGCTGCCGTTTGGCGCCGCTGTTGCAGCGGGTGCCGGGATCATGACCGCACTGGCCGCCTTCTGGGTCGTAAGCTGGTCCTATACCCGGCTTGCATGGGTGTGAACAAAAGCCGTTGGTTGTGCTGTTCCCTGTGCCTAGTCCCTAGTTCCTTGTTCCATTCCTCTTTCGAGGTGCTATTCTCGCCGCAGCAATCGGCGGCGCGACGGTGACATGGCACTCCAATGAATGGCCG
>JAZDLZ010000223.1:0-4696 GCA_043801535.1 Pseudomonadota bacterium | reverse complement strand
TGCGTCAAGTGCGGTGCCTGCATGAAGGTGTGTCCAACCGGCGGGCTCCAGCCGGCACTGCACGAGGCTGGCGTCGAAGGCCTGTGGAGCCCGATCCTCGTCCCGCGTATCGGCTGTTGCGAGCACTCCTGCACTCTCTGCAGCCGAGTGTGCCCAACTGGAGCGATTCGCCACCTGACTCTGGCAGAAAAAGTCGGGTCTCCACCCGTACCCGAGCCAGTCCGCATCGGATCAGCGGCATTCGACCGTGGTCGTTGCCTGCCTTGGGCCAACGACACCGACTGCATCGTCTGCGAAGAGGTCTGCCCTACTACACCCAAGGCCATCTACTTCAAGCTCGAAACCGTCACGCTCCGAGACGGCAGCACCCGGACGCTGAAGCGACCGTACGTCGACCTCGAACGCTGCACTGGCTGTGGCACCTGCGAGGCACGCTGCCCGGTATTCGACCGCGCCGCGATCCGCGTTTCTTCGGTCGGCGAGAGCCGATCGGCGAAGAATCGAGTCATCCTGGGCGATCGCATCTAATCGCACCGGTAATCTCCATTACATAGATTTCTGACGCATTAAACATCGGACGAACGACCCGCAATCCAATCAACCCGAATCCCCGGGGCGAAGGGCTCGGAATCGACCGCCACTGGCCTCCAAACGGCAATGGCGTGTCGGACTGCGCGACGCCGCTCGGCTTCATTTGCCGTATCGTCGCGTCACTACTACGAAATTTCGAGGTCTTCCGGTCTTCCGCCGCCAGCCTCTCTCGGGGCAATCAGTCGTCCTTCTTGGCGGCGAGAGAATCCGGGATTTCGGACAGCCTTCCGGCTGAATTAATGATTCAAGAAAATCGTGGATGCTTGGTCCTCGAGCGCCATGCTAGAATAATATTGGGCGTTTTGTGCCCGAAAGGGGCTGTCGTAATGCGAAAGGCGCTCGGAAGATCGGTTGTAGCTCTGCAGGTCGTCGTCGCTGCCGCGTGCGGGCAGCAACTCATCTATCAAGAGGGCGACTGGCCTGATTCTGGCACTGGTGCTGGCGCTGATGCCGCCTCGATTCCAAACGACGGGTTCCGTCCAACACCCGATGCGCCGCCGGCCACCCCGCCGGCGGATCAGGACGACGATGGCGTGGCCGACGCTGACGACAATTGCGCCACAGTGGTGAACCCCGAGCAGGCTGACCGGGACAGCGATTCCCGTGGAGACGCCTGCGACAATTGCCCGGCAGTCGCCAACATCGATCAGACGGATGCGGATGGCGACAAGATCGGCGACGCGTGCGACGAACCCGACGGCGATGGCGACGGAATCGGCGATTCGATCGACAATTGTGTGGCCGCGGCGAACTCGATCCAGGATGACGTCGACCGGGACTCCTGGGGCGACGCCTGCGACAACTGCCCGACCGTGGCGAACATCGAGCAGACCGATGCCGACCACGATGGCATTGGCGACGCGTGTGGCGTCTTCCGTGACGACGATCGCGACGACGTGCCGAACATCAGGGACAACTGCCCGAGCCACACCAACCCCGACCAGAAGGATGGCGATTCCGATGGAGCAGGAGACGCCTGCGATAACTGCGCCGATACCGCAAACAACGATCAGGCCGACGCCGACAACGACGGCACCGGCGATGCTTGCGAAGGAGGCTCTGGTTATGACCCGGCGCGAGATACCGACGGCGACACCGTTCCGGATCGGACGGACAATTGCCTCACCGTTGCCAATAACCAGCAAACCGACGCGGACGCCGACAAGATCGGCGACGCCTGCGACAATTGCCCGGCAATCGCCAACTGGGATCAGAGAGACTCCGATCTCGACGGCGCCGGCGATCCGTGCGACGTCGACGCCCCCCCCGATACCTGCGGCGAGCAATCGGCCACGTTCCAGCGACTGAAACCCAATGGATTCATCCTGCTCGACAAATCCGGGAGCATGGACGGACACAAGTGGAACGACGCCACTGCCGCGCTCAGCCGGATCGCGGTCGCCCTGTGGGACGATTTCCGCTTTGGACTGGCGGCGTTTCCCGGCGACGACGATTGCGGCGCGCCCGATCGTGTGCTTGCCATGGGTGACCACACTGCCACCCAGATATCGAGGTGCTACTCAAGCATGGATGCCGACGGAAACACGCCGATGGCTCTGGCGCTGGAGACAACCCGCAAACAGCGCTGGGTGAGCGACCCGAGCGACTCGTTCGATTCGAAACGGCGTAAGGCCGTCATCCTCGTGACCGACGGAGAACCCAATTGCGGGGGGAGCGCAGCCGATGTAGTCGAGGAGGCTGACGATCTCCACGACGAAGGCATTCTGGTCTTCGTGGTCGGCTTCGGCAGCGGAGTCGACCCCGACACGCTCGACGCGATTGCGCTCGCCGGCGGCACCGACAATCCGTCCGATCCTGACCATCTCTACTTCCAGGCGGACAATTCCAGCGAGCTCGAAGCCGCCCTTCTCACCATCGCCACCATCATGGTGAGCTGCGATCTCCAGCTCAGCTCCGCCCCCCCCGATCCTTCTCGTCTCTACGTGCTGCTCAACGGCACGCCGATTACCCGCGACAGTCCAAACGGATGGTCGTACAACCAGACCCAGAACAGCGTGAGCCTCGTCGGCGCTGCCTGCGAAGCTCTCAAGGCAGCGACCACGCCGGCGATCAAGGTGGTCTTCGGGTGCCAGGAGGAGTGCACGCCCGAGCCCGAGGTGTGCGACTACCGAGACAACAACTGCGACGGCGTGGTGGACGAAGGCTGCGGCACGTGCGAGCCAGAGATCTGCGACGATGTCGACAACGACTGCGACGGCCAGGTCGACGAAGGTTGTCCCGAGGCATGCACACCCTACAACGAAGTGTGCGACGGAATCGACAACGATTGCGACGACGTAGTCGACGAGGGCTGCCAGTGCGCGCCTCGACCGGAAACCTGTGACGGCAAGGACAACGACTGCGACGGCCAGATCGACGAGGGCTGCCCAGATTGCACCGCCGAACCGGAGATATGCGACGGCAAGGACAACGACTGCGACGAGGAGATCGACGAAGGCTGTGCCGAGACACCCAAGTAGACCAAGGCGCGGCTCACGCAGCACTTTCGCCGAGATTAGCCCGCCCGACTCCGCCTTCAGCCGGTGTTCCTGTCAGAGGTCGTACGAACAGCGTTTCTGTTTGGGTGAGTGGATCGCCTCGCTTCGAGCTCTTCGAGGGTTCGTGGCCAGTCTTTCTTCAGAAGGCGCGAGAGAGCTCGGTCAGCCAAGAGGCGACCCTCCGTCTGGCATCCTGGGCAGTAGTTGGTCTCGTGTTCCGCGTAGCAGATGCGCTGGATCGCCGCGCCGCATTCCGGGCACGGCTGGCCATACTTGCCGTGAAGCGAGAGACTGGCTTTGGCCGCCGCGAGATCCTGCGGCTCGGGAAAAGAATCGGCCAGGGCGCGTCTCAGGCTGGCAGTGGCGCCGGCGAGCACGTCTTCCGTGGCTGCCCGTAGTCGTTCGATCTCGTCAGCGGTCAGCGAGACGGTCATCGCCAATGGGGAAAGACGAGCTCGGAAAAGAATTTCGTCCGAGTAGGTGTTGCCGATGCCGCTGAAGAGGTGCGGGTCGGTCAGGGCTCGCTTGAGAGTGTGATTTTCGCGTTGCAGCACGGCGGCGAAGTCCTCGGCCGACGCTTCGAGGACTTCGAGCCCGCCAGGATCGTGCCGGCGCAATCCCTCCGTGCCCGCCACGATGTGCAGCGACGCGCGCTTCTTGGTCCCCGCTTCGGTGAGGATGAGGGTTCCTCCTGGAAAGGCGAAGGCAGCGAGCACTTGTCGAGGGTGCTTCTTGTTTGGTTGCGGAGGGGAGAGCCAGCGAAAGCGGCCGGCGAGCATGAGATGGAAGATCGCGTAGTGTCCGCCAGAAAAGCTCCAGACAATGCGTTTGCCCATGCGGTGAACGGAGGCCACTTGCCGGCCTTCGAGCGCCGCCACTGGAGGGTCGACTGTCCGCAGCAGAAAGGGACTGGCAATCTGGGCTCGTCCGAGAGTCTGGCCGACAATGCGCTCGGTGAGCGCCTCGACGTAAACGGCGATCTCCGGCAACTCGGGCATGCTCGGAGTATAGCCACCCCCGCGCCTCGGACAAAGTCCTCGGCCGTCAACAGGCAACCGGCAATGCCAGAGGAGTGCCCCAGCTTGCCGCCTACCCCCCGGTTTGGTTGCGTGCGGTGCGGATTGATGCGCCAAGGATCGCTGCAAGCTCACCCCGTGCTCTCTGGAAAACGCCGACATCGACTGTCTGCTCCTCGCGAGCGCCGACAGCACGTACCTGGCATCTACTGCTTATCGCGCAGCGCCGCGACTCTCTCGATGGTGTGTTCCAGCCTCATTCTTCACGTGACCGCTCGCCATCTCTCTGGCTGCCGTCTTTCGGTATAGCGGACGACCCATGGCTATTCTTCCACTCCTGCATCTTGCGCTCCTCCTCGCGAGCCCTCTTCAGCAGGTTTTTGTCCTGTGCGTGGCCCGTAAGATTCCAGACAAGCTCCGTATCTCTCATAATTCTACACGGCACCAGAATGCGACCGTCCGCTGTCTGCCTGAATGGAATCCGATGCCATCGTAGAACGAACAGGAGGTCCGACCGCATAGGCTCCCGAATCTCTTCGTTCACCACCACCAATTCATCGCCGACATCGTAGACAGTCTTGAATTCGGTGT
>JAZDLZ010000206.1:0-5365 GCA_043801535.1 Pseudomonadota bacterium | reverse complement strand
GTAGAAGGTCTTGGAGAAGCCGAGCTTGGGTCCGGCGACCCCGTCGTTGTCACGAGCCTCGATTCGGTAGGACGCGCGCGTACCGGGAACCAGGCTGACCTCTGCCAGATCCCAGAGAAGCCTTCCCTGCAACCTGCTTGCATCCGCCGTCTTCCTGGTCTCCAGCTCCTTCCGTTCTTCGCGGCCATCAGGGCTTTTCCACACCAGCGCTACCGAGGTGATGCCGTAGTCGTCCTCGACAGCCCAGGCCAATTCGACGCTGCGTTGCGATGACACCTCGAGCTCGTCGGCAGGCGCAACGAGATCTACTCTCGGACTACGATCTTGCTCGATGTCGATGTGGCGGAGCTGGGACTCCTCCACTGATCGTTGATCCGGCTGCTCGATGACAAATCGAAATGTTTCCGGCTTCTCGATTTTGAACGAGGCCCGGAGCCGGCGACCGTCAACCACCAGTGGTAGCGCCTCGCGCCGCGAGTCGTGCCGCGAGTCGTGACCCTCGAACACGATTCGCGCCGCGGAGACGGGAAGCAGAGCTACGGTGTCGAGGTTCGCGATCGTGCCGGCAGGGGCAGTGATGTCGCCAGGTGACGACTCGATCAGGAGCTCCGGTCGTTTGGTGTGCGCCGGGTAGACCAGTCTCACTGCGATGTCCCCCACGATTGGCTGATCGACGACGGAGAGCCCTGCTGGCGATCCTGCAGCGGCAGCGAGGATGATTCGCCAGCCCTTGGCCAGTTGCAAAGGAGCAAGCAGTACGGCCGTCAGACCGAGAACCGCTGCTCCAGCCAGCAGCCAGCCTGCTCGCAGTCGAGATGCTGGAAGGTCGAACGTCTCGGAGCGAATTGTCCGCAGCCGCTCGGCTGTGGATTCGGCAAGGGCGAGGACGAGCTCTGGCGAAAACTCGGGCCGAGACGAAAAGGGCTCGAGCTCGATCGTCGAGAGCAGGTCCGAGGCGACGCCAGGATCGATCCGTGGGCGATCGGACGGGGATTTGCCTCGCTCGTTTCCAACGATAGCGATAGCGATGGCGCGATCCCCCTGGTAGCGACGGAGAGCAAGCACGATCGCCCCGAGCAGTGCTCCGATCGATCCCAGCACCACCAAGAGAAGCAGTCCGCGGCCAGTCTCTCTCGCATGCCTTGCGCCAAGCATCCCAACAGCAATCGGTACGGCCATCGACCCCATCACGAGAACCGCCCCTGCCCGGCAGGAAGCGCGGACCGCGGTGCGGCCAATGAGGTGGCTCCTGACCTCCCGTAGGAATCCGTGTATTTCAGCGAAGGGTTCCATCAACCCAAACTGCTTGTTGCCTTGGATGAATCCTGCGATCTTCTGGGGGGGGGCGGCCATCCTACGAGCGAACGGGAGTAGCTCGGAGCGCTGCCTTTCCGTCCTTGACGTAGACCTGGAATTTGACCGTTTTGCAGGCGTATCTGCCAATGAGTTGATCGCGATTGACGCGCAGCTTTTCGACGAACTTCTCGAAGGCGACGCCGTCGGTGGTTTCGCCGCACCGCCGTTTGAGCTCGATGAACTCCTCGAATACGCGCCGGAACTGGGAGGCGTCGCCATCGTCGGCGGTCTGCCGGATCAGTTCTTCGGACGGGCCGGCGATTATTGTCTCGCTATCGAATGACTGCGACTGATGAGAGCTAGCCAGCTTGCGCAATGACTCTGGCGGCGCCGAAATCTGGGTTGGAGCGGACAGAACGTTTTCGTCGTCGCCTCCGCCGAAGCGAAAATCGTCTTCGGATACAGCCTCGACACTGCTTCCAGCACCGGCATTGCTTCCGGCATTGGCACCGGCTCTTGCTCTTTTCTCGGACAATGGCTCATCAGTCGTCGACCAAGGCGACGGCACGCCGCGGCTTGGCCCGGGCGCGGCAGAGAACGCTCCCGGCTGCCGGCGCGAAGGTTCTGGCATTCCGAACAATCCTTCAGGACCTGGCATCGACTCTGATGATGGCATTGCCGATTGAGCTGGCGGTGGTGAGGGCACCGCCGGTGAGGGAAACGGTGCCTGGGACGCTGGATTCGTTGGCGGACGCATGCCGAACGGGGAAGGCGGGGTCTTCGGCGAGGAACCAGCATTGCGGGCTGCCATTGGTGGCGGCGGAGGAGCAGAGGGCGGTGGCGGTGGCGGCAAGAGGAAATCAAAGTCGCTGCCCTCGGGCATACCCGTACCCATCGAGCTCTCGACCGGGAATGGCGCTGTCGTTGGCATGGCAGGCGCCGCCGGGAATGGAGAGGCCGGCTGTTTTGCATACGGAGGCTCGAACGAGAATCCACCAGCCGAGGGGGCTACTGCCGGTCCACTCGGTGCTGGCGATTGAAGAGGAAGCGAGCGCGATTCCTGGCCGAAATCGCGCAAGCTGGGAGAGCCAACCAGCGCCGACAGATCGTTCTTGCTCGACTGGAAGCTACGCTGGAGCTTCTCGAGCATGATATTCAGCGAGCGGGCGATCGAGCCATACTTGCCTTTGTGCTCTTCGTCGGCAAGCTTGGGTCTTTCTCCCTTGCCTACCAGGACGGCATCAGCCAGCAGTTTGCGCGCCGGCCGATCCGCCTCGAGCCACATCAGTACCATTCCAATGGCAATGGCAGCGAGGAAGGCTCCGGCCAGTGACAGCCATGGGAAGCTGGCCCACGCCAAGTCGTCCCGCTTGGTTGCCTTGAGAGCGCCGAGCACTCCCGTTTCCTGCGATTGCTCGACGAACGTCGCGTAGAATGCACCCCTGGCTCCAGCTTCTCCGGGTAGCGGGCTGATTGCCACTCGGTAGCTACGGTCGCCAGCAACAACCACGGTCGGCTCGAGCTTCGAGGGGGCATCGGCTTTGCCTGTTTCCGTTCCTTTTAGCCGTTGCAGTCGTTCGTACTCCCGTTGGATTTCCTTGGTGATCGGTAGCGAGACGGACGAAACCATTAGCTGCCCAGCGGCGAAGAAAGCGAAATGGGCCTTGAACCGAGTCTCCAGGGCTAGCGCCAGTGGCATATCGACTTCGTCGCCGATGATGACCGCTCCGACGTAGTCTGTGCGTAGTCTTTCGATGACAGGCGCAGCGGCCATTCGATAGAGCTTGCCGCCGCACAACCAGAGATCGTCGCGGAGGTAGCCGCGGAGGGCATCTTCCACCAAGAAGTAGCCAGACAGGTCGTCGCCGATTTTCCAGCCAAAGGCGCCAGAGCCAGCCACCAGCCGTCCCCACTTGTCGAGGGCGAGCAGGAGCTCGGGCTTCTGTTTGCCGGCAATCTGCTCGCGTAGATACTCCAAGGTGTCGCGGGCGGTCTTGTGGGCTGCGCTGGAAATCTCGTCCGTTTTCGACACCTCGTCGAGGACTCCGTCGAGCCGCAGGCGTGGCTGCCCGCCCGGAGCCGGCGCCCTGGCCAGACTACTGGCAAGGTCAATCCACTCTCGAGCATTCTCGCGGAGCAGCAAATCGCTGCCCCAGGCAGCCCGCGCCACGCTCTCACCCTCGGATTCCAACATCCGCCGATCGATAGGCCGCGAGACGGCAACAACTGTTCCAATCGCCAGAGCTGCCGTCGTTCCAACCAGGAAAAACCAAATCTTGGACCAGAACACTGGGTCCCTCCCTACTGCTTGGCCGGAAGCGCGTTTGGGCGCTCGTTGGTCTCTGCCGCGGTTGCTGTCCCCGCCCCCCCAGGAGCTCTCGTTTCTGCCGTTCCCTTTCCGACTTTCGTAGCTGCTGCCCCTGTTGCCCCTGTTTCTCCCGCTATCCCCGTCGTCCCTGTCGCCGCCGTTGTTTTCGTTGTTGTTGTTGCTCCTGCTGCTGCTCCCGCTGCTGGCTCCGCCTTCGTCGTCGGCTCGAGACGTTCTGGAAGGGTAAGCATGACTTTCTGCCCGCGAGCGTCGACTTCGACAGCCTGGGTCACTGCAAGCCAGCCGTCACGGAACCACACTCTCATCGTCCATTTCCCTTCGGGTACATCCGCAATCGAAAACGACCCATCCCTCGCCAACCTGGAAAAATAGCGAGTCGGTAGCACCACAATCCTTCCTTCCAAGTGGAGGGACTCTTTGGAGAGCAGCCGTACCAAGGTCGCGCCGCCATCGCTCGCCTTCATTACCGCCGCACGTGTTCCTTTCGGGCCGATAGGTGGCCCGCCGAGTAGATCGCTCTGGTCTGGCGAATAGATTGGATGGGTAGTTTCCCCAATGTTGTTGATCGTCACCGTCGTTCCGCCAATCACTGGCAGGAGATGGATCCGGAAGGATTCCGGTCCCAGCTCGAGCGTTGCCGGCTGTTTGGGAGTCTGGCTAGCGCTCGGATCCGTTGGCCCGCCTTCGAGGAAAACGAAGCACTCAGGGCGAGGATCGAACGGTCTGATCTCGGTGATTTGATTCCTGATCCGGTCGACGAAGCCAGGGTACTGAGTTGGCGGCTCTTGGATTTCGCTAGGCGGCAGAAGAACCGTGCCTTCGACCGACCTGGTCACCGCCGCAAGTCCCTCTCCCTCGTTCATGGCGAACAGACCGGCCACCGCTACAGCCGTTGCCATGACGTAGCGTCCGAGGTGGAGCGCAGCTCCGACGCCGAACAGGGCTGGCGGCTCCTTATCGACTACCGCTTTCGGGACGTTTGGGTGCATTCGTTCGATGATGATCGTGGACTTCATGGATTCCCCTGGCGGAGCTTGTCCAGCCAGCGAGGCCTTTTTCGGCGCTATTTGGTCACCTGCGTGAACGGTTGCCACTATTCTTCTCCTCTTCTTCCGGTCCTCACCGGACGCTGAGGAATCATGACTGCGTCCACTGTTCTCGTCTTTCCCAGGATCGGCGACGTCGCCAGGTGCTCACTAGTGGCTGTCGATTCTATCACTTTGGTTGCACGGCGAGTCAATGCCACTTCTTAGCGCGGCTCACGCCGCAACCAAACTCTGCCGGACGCCGACCGACCGTTGCCTCAACCGGTAGCGGTGCCTGCCGCACGGAGTCGCGCGTCGTCAGTCACGCACCTCGGCTGCCGCCGACCCAACGATCAGTCGGGATAACCATCCGGCCCCGATAGATCGGCAACCTCGAATCGTAGTCGGCGTCCGTCCAATGGTGCGCGGCACCTGTTTTGGTTCTGGCTTTGCCTGCTTGGGTGATCTCGAATTGGTGAAGACGCAACTTCACGCTTGTTCTGCCGATAACTCAATTAGGAGCTGTCGCGTACCCAAGGCCTTCACCAAGTAGGCGGAAGCTTGCACCGGCGCCTGGCCGGGAACAGGGAGAGAACATCGCGTGAGCTACGGGAGAAGCCCAAGCATTCTGTGCCTGTCGTGCGCGTGGAGCGGAGGGATTCTCATTGAAGGTTTCGTGGGAGGATCCGCTCTGTTTTGGACGGTGAGCGCCGCC
>JAZDLZ010000204.1:0-12733 GCA_043801535.1 Pseudomonadota bacterium | reverse complement strand
GACGACGAAGGGAACAAGGAACCAGGAACTGGAACAGCCCCCCCGGTACGGCTCGCACCTGAATAGGCGGCCGGAATCCCGGATCAAATCAATCGGTTGGCCACCGTCGATCGAGCAATCGCCGTCGACTCCCCGGGACACCCGCCATTTTCTTCGACCTTGACGCGAGAGAGCGCAATGGGTAGGTAGGACAGTCATGGATACAGCAAAGGGTGCTCCTGGAACCGAGACCCATCCGTTCCAGGCGGAAATGAAGCAGCTCCTCGACATCTTTGTCCGGTCGCTCTACTCGAGCAAGGAGGTGTTCCTGCGGGAGCTCGTCTCCAACGCCTCCGACGCGCTCGACCGGCTTCGCTTCGAAGCGCTGACCCAGCCCGGGCTTCGCGACGACGGCGAGCTGGAGATCCGGATCGAAGCCGACCCCGAGACCCGGACCCTCTCGATTCTCGACAACGGCATCGGCATGTCTCGCGAGGAGGTCATCGCCAACATCGGTACGATCGCCCGCTCGGGAACGCGCGAGCTCGTGCAGAAGATCAAGGAGTCGAAGACCAGCGAGCAAACGCTCGCGCTGATTGGTCAGTTCGGCGTCGGCTTCTACTCGGCGTTCATGGTGGCTGACAAGGTAAGCCTCCGCACCCGGCGCGCGGGCACCGCCGGCACCGATGACGCGACCCTCTGGGAATCGACTGGCGACGGCACCTATACCGTTGGCCCGGCCAGCAAAGAAGACCGGGGCACGGCGATCACCCTGCACCTCAAGCCGGTGGATCGCGACGACGGTATTCCCGACTTCACCGACGAATGGGTGCTCGGCGGCATCGTCAAGAAATACTCGGACTTCGTCCGCTATCCGATCCGCACGAAGGTCTCCCGCGAGGTAGTCGAGAGGGACGAGGAGGGCATACCCAAGAAGGACGCGCCCAAGAAGACCATCGTCGAGGACAAGACGCTCAACTCGATGAAGGCCATCTGGCTCCGCAAACCGCAGGACGTGAAGGAGGACGAGTACCACGACTTCTACAAGCACATTTCCCACGACTGGGAGAAGCCTCTCAAGGTCATCACCTTCAACGCCGAAGGCCGGCTCGAGTACCGCGCCCTGCTGTTCGTTCCGTCTCGCGCCCCGTTCGACTATGGCTACACCGGCGTCGAGAGCGGGGGGCTTCAGCTCTTTGCCCAGAACGTGAAGATCGTCGAGAAGTGTGGCGACCTCCTGCCGCACTACCTTCGCTTCGTGAAGGGAGTCGTGGACTCGTCGGATCTGTCGCTCAACATCTCCCGCGAGATGCTGCAGCAGGATCGGCAGATCGCCCAGATTCGCAAAGGACTGACCAAGAAGATCCTCGACGTCCTGGTGGAGATGCAGGAGAAAGAGGCCGACACCTATCGCAAATTGTGGAACGCCTTCGGACGCGCGATCAAGGAGGGCGCGGCTTCCGACCATGAAAACCGCGAAAAGCTGCTCAGGCTACTGCTGCTCGAATCGTCGGCGACGGACGCAGAGAAGCTGACGACCCTCGAGGAGTACGCGACGAGGCTGAAGGAGGGGCAGGAGGAAATCTACTACCTGACCGGCGAGTCCCGGAGCCTCATCGAGAGCTCGCCGCACCTCGAGGTGTTCAAGGCGAAGGGGTACGAGGTTCTCTACCTTACCGATCCGGTCGACGACTACATGATGCAGTCCGTCTCGGAGTTCGGCGGCAAGAAGCTGAGATCGGCGGCCAGCGCCACGCTCAGCCTTTCTGGCAAGGAAGAGCCCGAAAAAGAGAAGGAGGAGCAAAAGCGCAAGGATACCGAGGCGAGCTACGCGAAGCTGCTCGAGACGATGCAGCAACGCCTCGACCAGCACGTGAAGGAAGTACGCCTCTCGACCCGGCTCACCTCCTCGCCCGTGTGTCTGGTCGGGGAAGGCACCATGACCCCGCGCCTGGAACGGCTCCTCGGGGGCAGAAAGCGCGGCTCGAGCCAGCGCCGGATCATGGAGCTGAACCCCGACCACGCGGTGCTAAAGCAGATGAAGGCACATTTCGAGAAGAACAGGGACGACTCGCGGATCGGCGACTACGCCGAGTTGCTGCTCGGCCAGGCGCTCCTCCTCGAAGGCTCCGACCTTCCCGATCCGGCGAAATTCAGCCATCTGGTGGCCGATCTGATGACCCAGCCCGAGGGCTAAGTTATGTAAGTTATGGGCAATGCCAGTCACCTTCCAGCCTGACCGTCGCCGAAGTCCCTCGACCAGAGGCAAGGAGAGCGAATGATTACTCGGATCGAAGCGCTCCGATACCGTGCTTTGCGCTACGTGTCACAGGAAGTCGGCCCTTTCCAGGTGCTCGTCGGCCCAAACGCCAGCGGCAAATCCACCTTCCTCGACGTGGTCGCGTTTCTGGGCGACCTCCTCCAGGGGGGACTCAGTGCTGCCGTGCAGGGAGATCCAAAGGTCGGAATCGCCCAGCGCGCACCGGACCCCGCACATCTGGTGTGGCTGCGCCAAGCTCATGGCTTCGAGCTTGCGGTCGAACTGGCCATCCCGGAGGCACGCCGCCAGCAGCTCTCCGGCGGGGGATACACCACCGCTCGGTACGAGGTGTCCGTGAAAGCGAAGGACGAGCTGGGACTCGTCTCGGAGACCCTTTGGCTCAAGCCCGACGCACCTCTCGCAATGGCACGCGCGCAGAGGGAGTCGTTCCCCGCTTCGCCCGAGCCGCCAGAGACGATCGTCATCCCGGCGCGAAAGCGCACACCCCCAGGTTGGAAGAAAGTGGTCTCACGCAGCGAAGACGCAGCGAAGGTGTACTTCACCTCGGAAACGTCGGGATGGAACAGCCCCTTCCGCATTGGCCCGACCAAGTCTGCACTCGCCAATCTCCCAGAAGACGAAGCCCGATTTCCGGTAGCGACATGGGTGAAGGAGGTGCTCGGCGAGGACGTGCAGAGGATCGTCCTGGCGAGCGAGGCCATGCGCAGGCCCAGCGCGCCTGGCAGGCCGCGAACGTTCCTCCCCGATGGTTCGAATCTTCCTTGGGTCGTCGATCGCTTGGAGCGCGAGACGCCAGAACGGTTTTCACGATGGGTTGAGCACGTGCGCGAAGCGTTGCCCGATCTCCAAAGCGTGACAACGCGTGAGAGGGAGGAAGATCGGCATCGATACCTGCTCCTGCGCTACGAAAACGGACTCGAGGCGCCCTCATGGCTGGTGTCCGACGGCACCCTGCGTCTGCTTGCGCTCACGCTCCTTGCCTATGTGCCCGATCTCCACGGGACCTACTTGGTTGAGGAGCCCGAGAACGGAATCCATCCACGGGCGGTCGAGGTCATCCAACAATCCCTCTCCTCCCTATACGGGGCGCAGGCTCTCTGCGCTACTCATTCTCCCGTCGTCTTGAGCATGGCCGAGGCTGGTCAGGTGCTCTGCTTTGCTCGTGACTCGACGGGGGCCGCCGACATTGTTCGGGGCAGCGAGCACCCAGGCCTCAAGAGGTGGAAGGGCGAAGTGGATCTCGGGACGCTCTTTGCGAGTGGAGTGCTCGGATGAAGGATCTCCTCTGTCTCGCGGCTGACAAGAACCTCGAGGCGGCATTGCGAGGGCTGCTCGCACGGCCTGCGGCATTGGGGCTGAACGCCGTTGATTTCGATGTCCTCGTCCATCCCCGTCGCGATCCGGGCTGCTATCACGAGGCGCACGGGTTCCTGCAACCGTTTCGTGACCGCTACCATCACGCACTCGTTGTCTTCGACCGAGCGTGGGAAGGCGCGCCGGCGCAGAATCCACTCGTTCTGGAACAGAATGTGCGCCAACGACTGGGCAATGACGGGTGGGGAGATGTCGTCGTTATCGATCCGGAGATCGAGGTCTGGGTGTGGAGCGATTCTCCGCACGTCGAGGACTGCCTCGGCTGGCGTGGCCGGAATCCCGACCTGCGCACCTGGCTCCACTCGCAGGGGCTTTGGACGGCCGGCCGTGCCAAACCGGACGACCCGAAGGAGGCAGTCGATCGTGCGCTCCGTGCGGTGAGGATTCCTCGGTCGTCCGCGATCTACGGGAACCTCGCGCGGCTCGTGAGCGTAGCGCGCTGCACGGATGACTCGTTCGCAAAATTCTGCGCGTGTCTCAGACAGTGGTTTTCCCCGAAGGCGCCATGATCCTCTCCGCGCTCACCGACTGTCAGTTTGGAGCCTGCCGGGTTGAGGGAGGTGGGCAGCGCGGCGAGGGCTGTGTTTCGTTGGCGAGCGAGTTCCGCAGGCCGACGGGAGGGTCACAATACCGTCGGGACGGCAATCCCGCACCCGGAACGCTGGGAGTGTCGAGTCACTGAGCCGAGGACTGTTTGAGCGAGCGAACGAAACACACCCTCGCCGAAAAGCTGCCCACCCTCCCGACCGAGGCTAGCTCGCCAGGTTCTCCCTGACCGAGACCGTAATCTTGTAGAGCACCGTCAGCACCAGGAAGCCGAGGGAATAGACTCCGAGCGCGACCATCAGCTCGGAACCCGTCGGGGCATAGTCGGTCACCTTGCCGAGCGGCGAGGGAACGAAACCCGTGATCACCATGCCCAACCCCTTGTCGATCCACAGCGATACGAACACCATGCCGGCAGCCAGCGCCAGCGTGCTCTCCTTGGCTCTCGTCCGCGGATTGATCAGGAGAATCAGCGACGCAATCGCCAGGAAGGCCGACACCCACATGAACGGAACGAGGGTGCCGTGTCCCTCGATCCCGACGTACAGGTACTCGAAGTGGTGCATGTGCTCGGGTATCTGGCTGTAGAAGACGGTGAAGAGCTCGAGGAGAATGAAGAACACGTTGGCGATCATTCCGTAGGTGACGATCTGGGCCAGCTTCTGGATTGGCTCGCGGCCGGCGTCGAAACGGGTGTACTTGCGAAGGATCAGGCAAAGGATGATCAGCAGCGACGGACCAGCGGCAAATGCCGAGGCCAGAAAGCGCGGGGCGAGAATGGCGGTCATCCAGAACGGTCTGGCGCCCAGCCCGTTGTAGAGGAACGCCGTCACGGTGTGGATGCTGAACGCCCACGGAATGGACAGGATGATCAGCGGTTTGATCCACCGTGGCGGTGGCGCGCCGCGTCTTTCCGCACCCAGAGTCGTCCAGGCGATAGTGATGTTGAGCAAGAGGTAGCCCATCAGCGAGGTCGCGTCCCAGAACATGACCGAGCGGAAGTTGGGATAGCGGAACATGTTCAAGACCCGCGCCGGGTAGCCCATGTCCACCACCACGAACAGCATGCACATGAGCACCGCCGCCACCGCGAGAAACTCGCCGAGGATGGTGATCTTGCCGAATACCTTGTAGTGATGGAGATAGTAGGGAAGAACCACCATCACCGCCGAAGCGGCGACTCCGACGAGGAAGGTGAACTGGGCGATGTAGAATCCCCAGGAGACGTCTCGGCTCAGCCCGGTAACGCCCAAGCCGAATCCGAGCTGTCTCAGGTAGAAGCCAATGCCGACCACGAGGCATCCAGCCAGGGCTCCAACCAAGAGCCAGTATTTGCGAGTACCACTGAGCGCCTTCTCTAACATCTGTTCCTCATCTCATCTCGTTCAAATCATTCAAATCATTCAAACGATGTAGAAAACCTTTGGCCCGGTGCCGAGCACGGCCCGACGACGCATGGTCTGCACCATGCTCAGAATGCGGCGCACGCTCGAGCTGGGGTCATTCAGGTCGCCGAAGAAGATGGCGTTCTGCTTGCACGCTGCGACGCACGCCGGCCGCGGGTTGGCGGGGTTGGCGGCGATGAGCTCCTCGCAGAAGTTGCACTTCTCGACCACGCCCTTCATTCGGGTCGGGAACGAGTCTACTCTGCCGGTGAGGAAGTCCCGCGGATCGCGCCAGTTGAAGCTGCGCGCTCCGTATGGGCACGCCACCAGGCAGTAGCGACACCCGACGCAGCGGTGCCAGTCGATCATGACCACCCCGTCCTCGCGCTTCCAGGTCGCCTTGGGCGGGCAGACCCTTACGCAGGGAGGGTTCTCGCAGTGATTGCAGAGCACCATGACCGGCCGGGTGAGCAGATCGGGACGGGCGAACTCGTGCGCTTCCTCGGAGAAGACCCGGTCGAACGGTTCCTTCCAGATCCACTTGATCTCGTGCTGCGGGCTAGCGATCTCCGGCACGTTGTGGGAGGTGTGGCAGGCGATCTTGCAGTCTTCGCAACCATCCTTGGCAATGCAGCGCCTGGTATCGATCACCATTCCCCAGCGACGGCCAGTACCGCCGGCGCCAGTTGTCCTGGTGCCGTCCGACGCCGACAAGAGCGAGCGGCCACCCATTGGGAGCAAGGTGGCGCCCACCAGTCCTGCCCCGCCGAGCCCGGCGAGCTTGAGAAATTTCCTTCTGCCGCCTTCCATTAGTTTCCCCCTGTGGAGTCTAGGTGGCAGGCCCAGCACGTTGGCTTGGCCGAGGCGTAGTTGTGACAGCGATCGCAAAACTGTGCGGCAGGCCCGTGACAACCGAGGCAGGTGCTGGTCAAGCTCATCTTCTGCGTCTGGTGCTGCTGCTGTCCGCCGGAGCTGCCATCGTCCCCCCCGGCGATATTGCGGTTTCCCTGCCGGATGACCTGCTCTCGCCAATCGCTCAGGAGATCCATGTGCGTTGCCCTCATTTGCTCCACCGGAGCAACGCACGGTGTCGAGCTCGGCGTGGCCAGGGTTGGCTTGGCCGGGCTGCTGCCGCTGGCGAGGTTGTACCAGACTGGGAAGGTCGCCAATCCCAGGAACAACGTCAGTCCAGCGATGATCTTGCCTCCGTCGTACATGGTGCTACGCCTCCGCCCCTGCTGCGGTAGCATCCGCATCCGCTTCGGGTTTCAAGGGCTCGCCGCGCAAGTCCGTCGTTCTCTCCTTCTCCCCTTTCATCACCAGCGCGTTGCCGAGTAGCTCGTGAACTCCTGCCACTTCCACGCCCGAGACCCAGTAGTCGACGAGGCCAGGCAGCGTCGCCTTGTCGATTGCGCACATGCAAGCGAGCAGATTGACGCCGTGCCGCTCCTTGACGTACTTGACGGCGTTGGCGCGCGGGAAGCCACCGCGCAGCCGCATCTCCAGGTTCTCGTCGGTACCGAGGCCAGAGCCGCTGCCGCAACAGAAGGTCTGCTCGCGGATGGTGTTCTCCGGCATCTCGTAAAAGTAGTTGCACACGTTCTCGAGGATGTAGCGGGGCTCGTCGAGCAAGCCCATCGCCCGCGCCGGATTGCAGGAGTCGTGGTAGCTCACCTTCCACTTGTCGTTGCGGCTCGGGTCGAGCTTGAGCTTGCCGTGCTTGATCAGGTCGGCGGTGAGCTCGGCGATGTGAATCATCTTGGTCGCGGCCGCGTGCTCGAACCGCGTCCCGGTTGGCCGCGACACTGGCACCTCGAGGAAATCGGCCGGCCCGTTGAGGGTATCCATGTACTGATGGAGAACCCGCCACATGTGCCCGCACTCGCCGCCGAGAATCCACTTGACGCCGAGGCGCTTGGCCTCGCTGTAGATCTTGGCGTTGAGCCGCTTCATCATCTCGTGAGAGTGGAACAGACCGAAGTTGCCGCCCTCGGAAGCGAAGGCGCTCACGGTGTAGTCCATCCCGATCTCGTGCAGAATGCCGAAATAGCCGAGGAGCGTGTAGTAGTGCGGGGTGCCGAAGTAGTCGGCCGAGGGCATGACGAAGAGGACTTCGGCTCCCTTGCGATTGATCGGCACCTCGACCTTGACACCGGTGATCTCGGAAAACTCGTCGGCCGCGAAGTCGATGCTGTCCTTGAAACCGTGCGGCTGGATGCCCAGGTGATTGCCGGTCCTGAAACAATTCGCCGCTGGCTCGCAAATCCAGTTGATGCCGAGACCGAGGAGGCTGAGCAGCTCCCGGCCGATCATGGTGATCTCGGCGGTGTCGATTCCGTACGGACAGAACACCGAGCAGCGCCGGCACTCGGTACACTGGAAGAAGTAGTAGAACCACTCCTTGATGACGTCCTCGGTGAGCTCGCGTCCGCCCGCCAGCTTGCCCAGCATCTTGCCGGCCGGGGTGAAGTACCGCCGGTAGACCGAACGCAATAGCTCGGCGCGCAGCACTGGCATGTTCTTGGGATCGCCCGAGCCGATGAAGTAGTGGCACTTGTCGGCACAGGCGCCGCAGCGCACGCAGATATCCATGAACAGCGCCAGCGAACGGAATCGGCCGAGACGCTCCTCGATACCTTTGAGGATTATCTCTTTCCAGTTCGCGGGGAGCGTCCAGTCCTTGTCCAACGGATTCCAGTCCCGCGCGTGAGGCAAATCCAAATAACGCAGGCTCTTGGCTCCGGCGCCGTAGTTGTAGAACCCCCTGCGAAACTCGACGGTGGGATCCATCCAGTCCCGAGACGGCGGCCGGTAGTCGACCTTGGCCATCTCCTCGGGCTTGAGCGTCTTTTCTGTGCTTGCTGACGACATCCTTGTTTCCTCTCGAGCCCCCTCGTCGCGAGCCGCTCTCGAGTCAAGCCCCGAGGCGGTCTTGGTGAGACGGCTGCACCGCTAGCGACTATCCTCCAAGAAAGAAACTATCCTTCCGCGCTCGCTGCCTTGCCGTTGCTGTGCTCATGCTCCGGCTTGTCGAGCGGAATACCGGCGTCGATAATCTTGTCCTTGAACTCCTCCTCCCATTCCTCGTAGGCATGGACCTTCACCGGATAGCTCCAAGGATTGACGTGGCGCTCGGCGCGATTGTTGTTGGCCAGATTGCGAGTGGGGCTCAAGAACACCCCAGCCATGTGCACCAGCTTGCTGAACGGGAAATAGACGAGCAAGGTACAAACCAGGAACAGGTGCGCATAGAACAGCCCGCCGACACCTTCCGGCGCGGTCGGGTGGAGAGTTGCCAATCCGAGCGCAACCTCTTTCACCTTCACGACGTCGACCTTGAACCAGTAGCGCATACAGACCCCGGTGACTGCTATTCCGAGGAGCAGGAAGAGCGGGAAGTAATCTGCCGAGAGCGAAATGTAGCGCACCTGCGGGTTGGTCAGACGCCGATAGAGCAGATAGCCGAGACCGAACAGAATGAGGATGTTGGTGACGTAGACGACCTGCAATCCCATCTGGAAAACGCCATCCACGTCTTGCAGTAGACCGAGAATGCCCGGTACTGGCTCGGTGAAGAAGCGCCCGTGCCGCAGCAGCACCAGCAGGAACGACCAGTGGAACGCCATCGCTCCCAGCCACAGGAGCTTCTCGCTGGCGTGGCTGAGCCTGGGACCGCCGGCAAGATGAGCCTTGGTATTGCGAAACAGGGAGCGGAAGAACAGGATCTCGAGCGCCATCCTGCCGATCACGCCTGCCGTGCTGCTCGGATTGTCGAGCTTGTTCTGCTTGATCCACGAGAGCGAGCGCTGCTGGCCACAGCTCGTGGTAATGCGAAACGGCACTGGCGAGCGAGCCCAGCGGAGGACCCGCCACACTAGCCCGCCGAGGAACACCAGCGCGGCGAGATACGGCAGGACTACTGCCAGAAAGCCCCGCAGCGGCGGCGCCATCGAGGCGAGATAGCCCACCGTGCCGAGAATCACGACTGCTACGAACGAAAAGACTACTTTCATCTTGCCTTGCCCCCGATCGCCTGACCGCCTAAGCGGGAGAAGCGTCCTCTATTACTACTATTCCTGTATTCCTGGCTTCGTTTTTGGCTTCGTTTCTGGCCTTGTCCCTGGCGGCGAGTTGTTTTCCGAATCGTCTTGCTTCCCCGAATCTAGATCGAGCTTTGCGGCTGCGCCAAGTCGCTGCACGAGCTTGGCGTAGCGCATCTTGATTTCGCTGACTCGAATGTCGGACATTTTTCTCAGGCAGGCAGCATAGACCTCGAATGCTGCCAATGAGAGATCGTCGATTCTGGATTCGACTGCCAATAGCCCGGCAACGAGCTTGGGGTCATTCGACGACCGCAGCGGAGCGGCAAGCTCCTCCCGCATCGCCTTCTTCAACGAGAAAACGAAGGCGAGCGCCTCGGCCGGGGAAAGGTCTTGCGCTGCCCGAATCCGGACGATGCGGTCGAATGATAAAGGGCGGCTCCGAGCACTCGCCGCCCCCCCATCGAGGGTACCTCGCTGGGGCCCCCCCGCTTCGCTCACAGGGCGGCTCCGAGCACTCGCCGCCCCCCCATTTGCGTCATTGCCATTGCCAGTACCATCACCGTTGCCGTTGCCTTGGCTGTTGCCGGCGTCGCCGCTGATTACCCATTCCAAGGCGGCGCGCGTCTCTTCGACAATCGCTCTCCCTACTGGATTGGCAAAGGGATCGCTCTCGGCTTCCAGGAAACGAGCAGTGTCAGCAGGATAGGTCTCGACGATCGCCTTCTGCCACCGGCGCAGGATTTGTTCCTTCTTGTCTTCGAGAAGGCTCTCGATCTTGATAGTCACTCGATTCCCCACGGCGAGGAGCCGCGGTGTGGCCTGCTATCGTGTTTGCCCGTCCGATTAGTCGGGAAAAAAGCAAGATTCATTTTCTTTGGCGCCCGCCGCTGGGGCTCCCCTCGCCAGCGGCGAGGAACGTATTACTCGGCCCGCAATCAGGTGTCAAGAGGAGCGCTGGGCTTGTCTGGCGATTTCGGCACACGGTGCATTGGCCCGACCGGATCGGAGATCGCCCTTGACTGAGCTATTTGTGGCGCCTAGGATGCCGGCCAACGAGGCGCGGAGTTGCTCGACTCCCACCAGATTATTGAGGTTTGGACGCGTACTTCCCGGATACTTCCAAAGAAATGTCGCAAGCTGGGACAGGCGGAGTCGGCAAGATTTTCCTGGTCGGTGCAGGTCCGGGGCATCCGGAGCTCATTACCGTCAAAGGGCTAGCTCTTGTCCGGCAAGCAGACGCCATTGTCTACGATCGTCTGATCCAAGAAGACATGTTGGCTGCTGCCCGTCCCGATGCCGAGCTCGTCTACGCTGGCAAGGCACCGAGCCGGCACGAATCGCGCCAGCACGAAATCAATGAGCTGCTACTCGGGCTGGCAAGGCGCCACAAGCTGGTCGTGCGCCTCAAGGGGGGCGATCCACTACTCCTGGGCCGAGGAGGGGAGGAGGCCGAGTATCTTGCCCGCAATGGAGTTCCCTTCGAGATAGTCCCAGGCGTGACTGCTGCTCTTGCCGCACCGGCGGCCGCCGGCATTCCGGTAACCCACCGCGATCTGGCGTGCACTCTCGCGGTGGTGACCGGACACGAAAAGGACAGCGCCGAACAGGGACGCATCGATTGGAATGCCCTGGCCAAGGTGGATACCTTGGTCGTCCTCATGGGCGTACACGCGGTCGAGCGGATCGCTGCCAGGTTGATCGAGGCTGGCCGTTCGCCCAATACTCCTGTCGCTCTTATCGAAGCTGCTTTCTGGACGAACGAACGAACAATCGAAGCAACGCTCGGCACGGTTGCCGCGGTTGTTGCCAACCAGCATATCGAGCCACCAGCGACTCTCGTGGTTGGCGATGTCGTGAAGATCCGGCAGGTGCTCGGCTCGGGAGAGCGTGAGCTACTGCGCACTGCTTCTGCCGCTCAGCCGTCGCCAGGACCGTCGGCTGCCGAGATCGACCGTCTGGTAGCTGCGCTGTGGAATGCCCGGCACCTGGCCGCCGCTCTCGAGCTGAGGCTGTTCGACGATCTCGACGAACCCCGATCGCCGGCCCACCTCGCCTCGACGCGCGGTCTCGCCACCACCGCCGTGGAAGCAGTTTGCCACGGTCTTGCCAAGGCCCGCCTGCTCGTCGAGGTTGGGAGCGCGGTGCGCAATACCGAGCTCGCGACTCGCTTCCTGAGGACGGACTCGCCCCACTACTGTGGCGAGCACTTGCGCCAGTCTATCAGGGCTGCCCTCGCCTGGGACCTCGCCCAACCGTGGGCTACGCCGGGCGCGACGCCAGAGGAGAGGGGACGATGATGGGGTTGCCTGGTAGCCTCCGGCGGGTCCCCGATTTTTCGTTGTTCGATCGATCCCCGGCCGGCCACTGGCCGGCTCGGTTCGTGTTGTCATGGTCGCCTGGAAACCTGCCTGGAAACCTAGTTGACAGGCAGGGGCGATTGTATCAACCCCCGCGGGTCGAGGTCGCTCTCGCGGCCTCGCATATCGCATGTATGAATAAGGAGATGAGCCGTGCCACAGATGGAACTCGCAGGCAAAATGCTTGAAGTCGACGAGGATGGGTTCATTACCGATCCTACTCAATGGAACCAGGACGTAGCGTGCACCCTCGCCAAGCTCGAGGGCGTGACCGACATGGCCGAAGGTCACTGGAAGGTCGTCAACTACTTGCGCGACTACTTCCTCAAATACGGTATTGCTCCGATGATTCGCAAGCTCTGCAAGGATACTGGCTATCCACTGAAGCAGATCTACGAAATGTTCCCCAGCGGGCCGGCCAAGGGCGCTTGCAAGGTTGCAGGACTGCCCAAGCCAACCGGCTGCGTCTAAAAGCAGGGGTTACGATCCGACACTTTCCAGGAGGGATGCGAAAATGGCACTGATTCAGCCGCATGGTTCAAGAGAGCTCATGACCCTGCTTCTTCAGGGCGGGCAGCGAGACGAGGAGATCAAGAAGGCGAAGACTCTTCCGTCGTTGAAGATGACTTCGCGGGAGACTTCCGACCTGATCATGATGGGTATCGGCGCCTTTACGCCGCTCACCGGCTTCATGAATCAGGCTGATTGGAAAGGCGTGTGCGCCAGCTACAAGACGGCGAATGGCCTTTTCTGGCCCATCCCGATCAC
>JAZDLZ010000180.1:0-2183 GCA_043801535.1 Pseudomonadota bacterium | reverse complement strand
GCACCGAGTACTCGACCTGGCCGCTGAATACGTTGATCGAGGCGCTGTCCGTCAGACCCTGCACCGACCCCGGACCGTCCGGCAGCTTCACCGTCGTCGGCGACAGGGACTTGGTGGGGGAGACTTGGGCCAGGGCGGGGGCGGGGGCGGCGAGGAAAAGGAGGAGCGCTGCCAACGACCCGGTTAGCGCACCAGCGCGTTTCGTGTTGGCGAGAACGACTCGGCGAGCGCTACGGATCACGGACCGCCAGACGGCGGTGTTTTTCCGAATCGCTGTGGCAAGCCCAATCATCGTGACCACGCTGCCAGGTGACGGCTGTCCAAACCAAGCGGCATTTGGCGGTCGCGGGCTCGGCACCCGGATAGGCCGCACCACACGGCGCAACGAAGGAGGCGCTCCCTATAGTGTTGCCAGGGAGAGGATCGCGTGACCATTTGGTGCCCGAGGAAAGGCTTACAATTTCAACATTCTCGCATCTGCGCCACGAAAGCTCCAGAATGTGGTGAGACGCTGCTGGGCAATGGCGACGGCCGAGGCAACTCTCGACGGATACCAGTTCACCGAAATAAGCCCGGCCAGGTAGGTCCGACTCAGAGAGGAAAACTGCGGCGGCTGTCAAGCGAGTCGTGGGGATGTGTTCCAACGGATGCTATCCCTCGTCGACTTGGTTTCGTTCTTTCAGGGGCAAGGCATCAGCTCACCTCAAACGGTCTTGCCAAAGGTCCACTTCGAACCGCGAGCCGAGACCATCCTGGCTTCACACCAGCCTCTAGACGTGCCATCGAGACCCCATCAATGCTTACCTCTACCCCTGTGTCATTCCAAACGCATCGTACTGCTGATTCCTGATGCAGTCGTGGAGCCTTCTCTATTCTGCAAAATTTCCGTGGATTCAAGAAAGGCAATTGGGACTTGTCCTTCCAGTCTACTGTTTCTGGAGTCGGGCTCGCGTTGTACAGCCATACGTCGCTAACAATCCTTCCATGCTGTAAGAGATATGCATATGCCACTCTTCCGTCGTCCTCGAGAACCACTGCACGATCGCCTCTTGGCTCGTCAAACCGCAGAAGCACTTCTTCACATGTCGTCAAATCGTCCATTGTCCCAATCCTCACTCCAATATGCCTTTTGCTCCTTCTTCCACTCGTCACGGTCAATCTTGCTCGGTTCCTGGCCCGTATTCGAGTGATTCTTGGAGAAGTTGCCGGAGCCACGGTGGTCAGTTCGGGTCATTTCGTCCAGAGGACTGTCTGGGCTCTGACCACGGTGATGTAGCTCAACCGGGCGTCCATCCTGTCCGATCGGCGCATTGCCGCGCTTGGCTGGGGGAGCTCTCAATCCGCTGTTTGGAATCTTCGTTCCCCTTGCAGCCCGCATGGCGGCGATGAACGTGGTTGCGACGGCAACGAGGACCGGGGCAGCCAGACGACCAGCGGTTCGGAAGTCCCCTTTCTCCCATGCTGCCTTCGCCTCGAAAGCCTGTACGGCGCACTGAAATACGGGATTGAATGCTGCATTTGCGTCATCAAGGTTTTTGATCTGTGCCGCGTACTCGTCCACAATCTCGCGAATCACGCGTTGCACAACGGCTGGGGGAGCGAACGCGACCACAGCCGCGAGCGCAGCTACCACGACCAAACCCTTTGCTGTTAGTCCTGCTTCGTCGAGGAGCCCTTCGCCAAGACCGACCATGAACTGGGCGACTGGGTCTGGTTCGCGTGCCCTGTTGCCACGCGACTGTCTCTCAGTCAGTGCGTTACTCGAGAGCCATCTATCAAACCTGCGTCCATCCGGATCCCAGAACATCACCGGGTTCTGGTTGACGTACTGATACGGATTCAGCCCCCACGGTGCCGTCATGAACTTCGGATCAGGGGCTTTCACCGGCGGATCGGGGGTGAGCCAGCGGGCGGATTGGGGCGCCATCCAGCGGGCGCCGTGGTAGGACCAGCCGGTGTCGGGGTCGGTCTCCTTGTTGAGGGCGTTGTGCGGCTCGCTGCGATAGTCGACCGGGCCGGCGATGAGGGTGCCGAGAGGGGTAGTGCCGACGACGGTGGAGCCGGCGCCGATGGTGGCAGGGTCGGCGGTGGTCTCGGAGTGGGAGTCGATGGCCTGACCGAATGGCTCGTAGCGGCGCTCGTCGAGGAGGATGCCGTTGTTGCCGGTGGTGAGGGTCGGGCCA
>JAZDLZ010000169.1:0-4068 GCA_043801535.1 Pseudomonadota bacterium | reverse complement strand
ATGATCGTGTAGGCAAAGAAGGCCGATCAAGGAGCACAAGTAGATATGACGACAGCAACGAACAAGCCAACGAACAAGCCAATGACCAAGACCCAAGTCGTGTCCCATTTCGCCGACAAGTTTTCTCTCCCGAAGAAGACGGCGGCAGAAATCGTCGACGAGTTTTCGGCATTGGCCATCGCGCAGACGAAGAAGAAGGGTGAGTTCACTCTCCCCGGGATTGGCAAGCTGGTGAAGGCCAAACGAAAGGCCCGTTTGGCGCGTAATCCGTCCACCGGCGAACAAATCAAGGTCCCGGCGAAGACGGTGATCAAGCTGCGCCCCTCCAAGCTCTGCCGCGAAGCCATCGTCTCCAAGTGAGCGTGCTCGCGATGTCGTCCTAGAGCACCCAGCGGTCCAGCCAGCTCAGCACGGTCTCGTGCCAGAGGACGCTGTTGTGCGGCCTTAGGACCCAGTGGTTTTCGTCGGGGAAGTAGAGGAAGCTGCTGGGAATGCCGCGCCGCTGGGCTGCGGTGAAGGTAGACATGCCTTGCGTCTCCACGACCCGAAAGTCCCGGCCGCCGTGTACTACCAGGATGGGCGTCTTCCACTTGGCTACGAGGGACACTGGATTGTGTTTCGCATAGCCGTCGGGATTCTCCCAGGGTGTTCCCTGGTGGTCCCATTCTGGAAACCATAGCTCCTCGGTGTCGTAGTAGGCGGCGCGCTCGTCGAGGTTTCCGTCGTGGCTGACGAGACAGCGGAACCTGTCTGGCCACGCTCCTGCGATCCAGTTGATCATGTAAGCGCCATAGGATGCCCCGAGAGCGGCAACGCGATTGCCATCGAGGAACGGGTATTTTTCGAGAGCGGCGGCGAGCCCAGCCTTGATGTCATCGAGTGGCTTGCCGCCCCAGTCGCCGACGATGGCATCGGTGAATTTCTGCCCGTACCCGGTCGAACCGTGGAAGTCGATCATGATGGCGGCATATCCTCGGCCAGCATAGGTCTGTGGATTCCAGCGGTAGTGGAAGTCGTTGCCGAATGAACTCTGCGGCCCTCCGTGAATGAGCAAGGCGACGGGGTGTTTGGTCTTGCCGCCACGGAAATCGGCTGGTTTGACGAGCCAGGCATAGACCGTGTCACCTTGCGCGCCGACGAAGGTGAACTGCTCGGGCTCGCCCATGATCGTTGCTGCCAGGCGCTTGGCGTTCATTCTGGTAATCTGCTGCAGGTTGGTGCCGTCGCCGTTGACAACGAAAAGCTCGTTGGGCGAACGGACATGATTGCGCAGGAACGCGATTCGCCCGTCGGCCAATTGCACCGGATCGCTGACTGATCCGTTGGAGACAATGGCCTTGGCCACGCCCGACGTCCCGTCAATCACAAAGAGCGAATGGTTTCCCAGGTCGTCGGCGTCGACCAAAAGGCTCTTCCCGTCGCGCGACCAGGTGACCGTGGACGGCGAGCGATCCCATTGGGGGGAAAGCTCGCGTTCCGTGCCGCTCGGCCAGTCGCGCAGCATCAGGCGATAGCGGTCGGCTTCGTATCCGGGCCTGGTCATTGCCAGATAGATGAGCCTCTTTCCGTCGGGGGAAAAGGCCGGCGAAGTATCCCAGGCCCGGTTTCCCGCCGTGAGGTTCTTGGCGGGTGTGTTGCCGAACGCGGGAACCACGAATAGGTCGAAGTTCGTTGACCATGCTTCGTCGGCGCCCGCGATCTTGGCGCTGAAGACGACCTCGTTGCCATCTGGGGTGAAGGTGAACTCTTCGGTACCGCCAAACGGTCGCGAAGGGCAATCGGCATCCATGCCTTTCATCAGGTCGACTGGCTGCCCGCCGGCGGCGGGTACTACGAATAGATGGTTTCTGCGACCGTCTAGCCACTCGTCCCAATGGCGCACCGGCAGCTTGCCATACAGCCTTCCCGATGCCTTCCGCTTTCCCAGCTCGTCGAGACGCTGGGTCGTGCAGGTCAAAGAAGCGCAGTCGGGAAAGACCGCCATCGACACCAATAGCCATCCTCCCTTTGGGGAGACGCTGAAGGCGTTGACGTCCAACGGCAGATTCGTAACCTTGCTAGCTTCGCCGCCCCCGTCTAGGGGTAGTCTCCAGACTTCCGAGGACCCGCTGCGGGTGGAAAGGAAAAGGACCGCCTTGCCGTCGGGATCCCAAGCGGGCGAAGAGTCGTTCTCCTGGTGCAAGGTCAACTGCCTTAGCCCACCCCCGTCGATATTGACGATCCACACGTCGGTCCGCCCGCGGTTGTCGTCCATATCGGTCGTACGAACCGTGAATACGATGCGTTTTCCGTCGGGTGCGAGCTGCGGCTCGGACAGGCGCTGCATGGCAACCAGGTCGTGGACGGAGAAAGGATGGGGATGAGGGAGAGTGCTCTTGACTCCAGCGGGCGCTCCCGCGAGCGCGGCCGTGATCAAGGCGACGGAAGGGAATACAACGGGCATCGAGCAGCCTCCATGATTCGTGGATACGTAGGAGGGCATGCTACCGCGGAAAGGACGGAAAGCTATGCTGTTTTGTCCCACCCAGTTGTGCGGTCGCGGCCCCGACAATGCCCGACAACGGACAACGCCCGACGACAGTGGATTGGACTTGCAAGGGGGAGGGTGAGCCTGGACGCTGTCGACGCGGTTCTACTTTTTCGGTTCGGCGGGCTTGTCGGACTTCTTGCACACTGCCACGTATGGGTTGATGTAGCTTCCATCGGGGCATTGGCATGCGGTGCCGGTGTACTTGCCTCCTTTTTCGCTGCATTTCTTGTCGAAATCCGAAGACTGGGCGCTCGCGCTGAGCGATCCCAACAGCAGCCCCACAATGACGAGTAGTTTCTTCATGTCGCTCCTCCTATTCTTTCCACTTGGTCGCAGCACACTGCTTGCGTTATTCAACATGAGTGCTGCCAGCGGTATTCCCGTTTTCACTCTTCTGGGCTCTTTGACTGGTTGACTGGTATTGTGCTCAGGCGGTCAATGCCATTCTCGCCAGAGTCGCAATAAGCTTACCACCGAATGAATTGTTATCTAGCGGTGGTTGTTCCTGCCCAGCGTTGGCCAGTGCTGGCCCTACCGCGACTTGCGAGCCTTCACTCGCAGGACGTGGCGGGAGAGCTCTGCGATGCGACGATTCCAGGCATGGGCTTGCATGGCTATGCTGCGAGCGTTCCTCTGTTCGGGCGAGTCTTCGGCAAGGTAGCGTTCGATCGCGTCCAGGAATGCCTCGTGGCTACCTGTAACCGTGCAATCCTGAGGGAATCCTGCTGCCTCGGGTATCTCGGTCGAAACGACGGGAATGCCCGCACTGAGGTATTCGCGCAGCTTGATCGGATTGACGTTGCGGGTGAGCTCGCTCACCACGAATGGAATCAGCCCAACCGCGAATGCTTTGCAGAATGACGGGAGCTGCTGGTAGGGAACCTTTCCGAGTAGGCGAATGTTGCGATGCCGGAGGAGCTTGGCAGTGTCGACGACGGACTTGCCGAGCAAGACGAACGTCCAGCACGGGCGTCTGTTCGCCAGAAAGGCGAGGAGATCCTGGTCGATCCAGCTGTGAATCAATCCCATGAAGCCAATGATTGGCCGAACAATGCCCCGTAGAGGAGGCGCGATCGGGGTGGCGTCGTCGAGCGCGCTGGCGAAATGCTGCCAATCGACGCCATGGGGAATGAGGTGAGTCTCCTGGTTGTATTGCCGTTTGCGTTCCCACAGCGGTTCGGAGGTTGCAAAGACAATATCTGCTCGCTGACAGAGCTCCCTTTCGAGCGCTGCCAGTGTGCGTCCGTCGAGATGGTCGAATGCAGACCACTCGTCGGTGCAGTAGTAGACGAGCAGTGATTCCCCGAGACGGCCGGCAAATCTGACTGCTGTCGGGAGAAACGTCCACAGCTGGAATGAGTCGATGCCGATGCGGTGTTTCAAGACCCTCACGGTCTGTCTAACGATGGCCTGATTGGCGACCGCCGCAATCGCGCTTCCCGGGAATGGCAGGACGAGGGGCGTGTAGACCCAAAGGTGGTTCTCGACGCGCCGCGGCCCTCTGACGAGCTCCCGGAGCTTCCTCGCCATTTTGGCCA
>JAZDLZ010000151.1:0-5356 GCA_043801535.1 Pseudomonadota bacterium | reverse complement strand
AATGCGCTCGTCCGTGGTGATCCTCGAGGATTCCACCTCACCAACGTGCTGCTGCACGTCGCCTGCGTACTGCTGTTTTGGCAGCTCCTTTCGCGGCTCGGAGCCGCTGCGGCAACGGCGTTTGGGCTGGCCCTGGTGTTCGCAGCACACCCTGTCGGTGCAGAGGCGATCACTTGGATCAACGGCTGCTCGGAACCGCTCTGCCTGCTGTTTGGCCTGGGCGTGCTGCTCGGGTGCTCGCGGCACGGCCACCTGTCGACGGCCGGGCTCCTGGCAATCGCCGCCTGCATGTGCCTTTCGCTTTTGGGCAAAGAGACGGGCATCGTGTTTTTTGTGCTGGCACTGGGCCTGCTCGTACGGGAAGGAGATCGTCGTGGGCTCGTGCGCGGTGCGAGTGCCCTCACCTTGGGGCTGTGTGTCTACTTGGTGCTGCGCACCAATGCACTCGCCGGCTTCCAGCATACGCGCGCCTTTCCAGTGGATGCGCTCGCGTCCCTGCCGGCCCTTTGGTTCCGCTCGGCGCAGATCGCGATCCTGCCCATCAATCTCGGACTCGAAAACTTGGTCGCCTGGCACGCTGGCACCAGCCATCTGGAACGCGGGCTATTCGTGGGGGTCACCATTGGCATTGTGCTGGTCCTGTTCCTGCTCGTGTGGCGACGTCACCCAATTGCTGCGCTCGGCTTGAGCTGGTGGCTAGCCGTTCTCGGACCGCCCAGCTTGACCATCTCCACCGGCGGCTACTGGCCGGGCCTCGCTCGCTGGGTTTACGTGGCCCTCCCAGGATTGCTGCTCGCAATCGCTCCCACTCTCAGCCAGCGGCTGCGCGCCGTTACGGTGCTCACATTCAGCGCGGCACTGTCGCTTGCTCTTGCCCTGGAAACGCAGCGGGCGATCGGTGTTTGGGAGAACGATGAGACCTTGCTGCAGCACATGATCACGAAGTATCCGAACGACTGGTACGCCTACCACTCGCTCGCACGCCATCGTCTCGGAAAACGTGACGGAATCGGTGCGCTCGCGCTTCTGAAGCAAGGACGTGCAGCGTGCGGTCCCAAGACCAAGCTGACTTGCATCGAGGCGCGCACCCATGCGCGCTTAGGCCATTGCCAAGAAAGCTCGCTGTTATTCTCGGCCGGCCCCGACTGTGTGATGCTCGCAAACATTGACGCCTGGGTGGAGGTCGGCAGCTGCTATGCTGCCATGGGTGACCTGGTCCGGGCACGCCAGGTTCTCTCCACGTGCGCCACAACGCGACCGGACTGTCGCGCACTGCTGGCTCAGCTTCCTGTCCTTCGTCAAGACCCTGCGTTGGACCAGATTCCTCGGCCGAAGGAGCAGTTGCCCGCCCAGCAGTCACCGACGACGAGGCAGGGCCCGCAGATCGAGGGCACCCCATGATGGCGGATGAATGCGGATGAATATGGAACATCGAGCATCAGACCTTGGCGGTCGAGGATGGTCAATGGGTGCGGTCTTCGCCCTGCTTCACTCCCGTACGACCAGAACTCGCGGCAGACGGCGCTGCCGGTAGGCATTGACGCGCCGAACTGTCGCGGCCAAGAGCTCTCGCTTGCTGCGCAGCTGACCAGGTGTGCGCTTGGCAATGTTCAGCAAGACGCCGATGAGCAGCATCGTCATGACCAGCGAGCTGCCGCCGTAGCTCACCAGTGGAAGGGTCAGCCCCTTGGCAGGAAGAGCACCGAGGACGACGCTGGTGTTGACGAGCGCTTGCAAGGCAATGAGCGAGGTGATGCCGAACGCGAGGTAGGTGCCAAAGGCATCGCGGGCATTGGCCGCTGCTCGTGACCCACGCCAGACGATGATGACGAAGCACAAGAGCACCGCAGCAAAACCGACGAAACCCAGCTCCTCGCCGATATTCGACATCACGAAGTCGGTATGGGCCTCGGGAAGGTAGAACAGTTTTTGTTTTCCGTCGCCGAGACCGAGACCGGCGATTCCGCCCGATCCGATCGAAATCAACGACTCGGTGATTTGATAGCCAACTCCCTCGCGAAACTGCCAGGGGTCGAGAAACGCGATCAGCCGTTTCAGACGCCACGGAGTACCGACGATCGCTTGATAGACGATGGGCGCCGCTGCGAGAACAGCGATGACCACGTAGGAGAGCTTGGTCCCGGCCACCAACAAGAGCAGCAGGGTGGTAGCACCGAGTATCAACGAGCTACCGAGGTCCGGCTGCTTGAGCATGAGCCCCATCATTGCCCCGCACACCGCCAGGTGTGGCAGAAAGCCAATGGTGAAGCTCTTGACCTTCTCTTGCTTCCGAGCCAACGACGCAGCCAAATAGGCGACCAAGGCGAGCTTGGCGATTTCCACTGGCTGGATCGATAGCGAGCCGAAATGAAACCAGCGACGAGCACCACCTACTCGGGTTCCGATCACCAGCACGGCGGCGAGCATGGCAAAGGCAATCCCGAGGAGTGGGTATGCCCAGCGTCGCAACCAGCCATAGTGGACCCGCGCCGCCCACCACATTGCTCCACCGCCGATTGCCAGGTAGATGAGATGCCGGGTCAGGTAGTAGGTCGAGGAACCCGTCTTCTTGACGGCATAGACCGCGCTCGCCGAGTAAATCTCGAGCGTTCCCACGCCAGCGAGGAATAGCACTGCCAGAAGCAGCCACAGATCGAGCTGCGAGGCGCCGCTCGAGCGAGCATCGACGGCGCCGGCGGCAGGCTCGATCTCGGGATTGGGATTTGGACCGGAACCGGGACCGGGACCGGGCTGGGACAAACCGCGGGCCGACTGGTTCGCCGGAGTCGCGTCGACAATGGTGGCAGCTCGTCTCAACCTCAAGCGTTAGCCTTCATCGTTGCCACGGCCTCACGAAAAGCACGGCCGCGGTGTTCGAAGTTCTTGAACATGTCGTAGCTCGAGCAAGCCGGCGAGAGAACGACCGCGTCGCCAGGAAGAGCGCGCGTCCGTGCGGCGGCGACTGCCTCGGCGAGGTCGCGAGCGCGCACGACCGGCAGCGACGACCGGTATTCTTGCAACGCCTCGGCGATGATCGGGGCAGCCTCGCCCAGGAGAACGACTGCCCGCCCGCACGGCTCGAGCGCGCGAATCATCGGGCCGTAGTCTCCTCCTTTGTCGCGCCCTCCGGCGATTAGCACTACCCTTCGAGGAAAACCTGCCAGCGCAGCAGCAACTGCGCCTACGTTGGTGCCCTTCGAATCGTCGTAGTACCGGACGCCATCCACCTCGCCGACGAGCTCCATCCGGTGTGGCAGCGGACGGAACGCGGCGGCGGCAGCACGGATCGACGGCGGCTCTACCCCGGCAAGACGGCTGGCCAGGTAGGCTGCCATGGCGTTCTCCAAGTTGTGGGTGCCCACCAGCACCAGATCCGACACTGGATAGAGCTCCACTTTTCCGTCGATATGAAGGGCAATGTCTCGACCGCCGTTGGCCAGGCAGGCGCCCGTCTCGACCTCGCGCAGCGACGAGAACTCCCAGAATCTGGCGGCGCCATGCCGTGCGCCAGCGACGACCCGCGAATCCTCTCCGTTGGCGATAGCGTGGTCTCCTGGCTGTTGCCAACGATAGACCAGATTCTTGACGGCGGCGTATGCTTCGAGCGTTCCGTAGCGGTCGAGGTGGTCCTCGGTGATGTTCAATCCGATCGCAACCCTTGGCCGGAAGCTCTGGCAGGTCTCGAGCTGGAATCCGGCAACTTCGGCGACAACGTACCCGCCCCTGGCATTGGCGGGCGTGTCGACCGCAAGAATCAGCGGATCGCCGAGGTTTCCGCCGCAGAACGTCGGGGCTCCCGAGGCAGCACAGATCGCTCCGGTCAGTGACGTAGTAGTGCTCTTGCCATTGGTGCCGGTAATCGCGATGAGCGTCGCTCCGGGATCGAGGAAACGGTATGCGAGCTCGATCTCGGCAATCACCTCGACACCAGCGTTCCTTGCCGTCTTGACTTCCGGCAACACTGGCACGCCGGGCGACATCACGATCAAATCGGCCTCGAGAAAGACACGGGCGTCGTGCTCGCCGAGCTGCAGCTTGGCACAGCCGTCCAGGCTGGCAATCGCTGCCCCGAGCGTGTCGGGAGACGCACTGTCGGTGACCGTTACGCTCGCTCCCCGAGCGGCAGCAAAACGAGCTGCTGCGATACCGGAGCGTGCCAGTCCCACGACCAAGATCCGTTTGCCGCGAAGGTTCGTCCTCTCGTTCGTCATCTCATCTCATCTTCAGCGTGCCAAGAGCTATCAGCCCGAGGAGCACGCTCACTATCCAGAACCGGACGGTGATCTTTGGCTCCGACCACCCCTTGAGCTCGAAATGATGGTGTATTGGAGCCATGCGAAAGACTCGTTTTCGCCGCAGCTTGTAGCTTCCGACCTGAATAATCACGCTGAGCGTTTCGACCACGAAGAGACCACCGACGATGACGAAGGTGAGCTCGTTCTTGGTCAGCACTGCCAACATGCCAATGCCGCCGCCGAGCGCGAGCGACCCGACGTCGCCCATGAATACCGTCGCCGGGTAGGCGTTGTACCAGAGAAAGCCAATCCCCGCGCCCACCATCGCAGCGCAGTAGATCGCCAGCTCGCTCGCCTGCGGAATATGAGGAATGCGCAGGTACTCGGCGAGGTTCAACTCGGTCGCCTTGCCGGCGATCCTGACGAGCACGGTGGTGTCGACGCCGGCCAAGTAGGCAAAGACCATGAACGTGCCCGCGTTGATGACGACCGGACCAATTGCCAGGCCATCCAAGCCGTCGGTGAGGTTGACCGCGTTGGAGGCCCAGACGACAACCAGCACCGCGAGCACGACATACAGCCAGACGGGCAGAAAGACCGGCGTCCGATAGTAGTCGGTGAACAGCACTGCCAGCCGAGAATCGAGCTTGCCAGTGCCAAAGAGATAGATGAGCGCTGCCGCGGCAATGCCGAATTCCCAGACCAGCTTGAGCTTGCCTGCAAGACCCTTGGTGTTCTTGCGAGACACCTTGAGATGATCGTCGACGAACCCTACCACCGCGAAACCAACCGTCACCGCCAGCGTCAGCCACACGAGCTCGTTGCGCAGGTCGCACCAGAGAATAGTAGGAATGACGAGAGCGACGAGGACCAACGATCCGCCCATCGTCGGAGTCCCCGCCTTCTTCTTGTGCTCTTGCGGTCCGTCGTCACGAATCTGCTGGCCAATCTGAGCCCTCTTCAACCGCTCGATGAACCACGGTCCGAGGAGAAAGGAAATGAGCAGTGCAGTAGTCGCTGCCGCCAGAATTCGCGTCGACGTGTAGCGAAAGACTCGCAGAAAGCCCAGCGAATCGAAACGCGACAGCCAATGGTAGAGGAGATGAAAAAGCATCAGTGAA
>JAZDLZ010000138.1:0-8057 GCA_043801535.1 Pseudomonadota bacterium | reverse complement strand
CGTGCAAGATCGCAGCACGCTGCCCAGAAACGCAAGCGCTGGTTTCGGACCTATCCCACTGCCACTCGATACCTCCGGTGTCGAACGCGGTGAACAAAGGCATACGAGATACGGGGCCGATTGCCATGAAAAGCGGTCCGCCTGGACTCTGGGCCCGTGCCATTTATGTCTTCATCCGGCGGTTCTTGCAGATGGGATGTTTTTGTAATTACAAACGAATCTGTCGTTTGTATTTGGCACAGGGAATCTGGCTCCGGCGGAGGGACTCGAACTTCATACCCGTGGGTTTACAGACGACGAATGAGGTCAGGCGAGCGCGCTGATGTCCAACGAACTCTTGCCGAATGGACGGTTTGTGGTACGGAATCAACTGTCAATGCAGCCAACGCCCATGAGTGATCAACCATTCGTTTCTTTCCCAATGCAACTTATCGAAACTGCGAGGGAAACCGTCGCGTCGGGAACAAAACGTCAAGAAAAACCCAATAAAATCAACTTGTCTCGTGGGCGTGCCGCCCTCCGATCAACTCGACGAGCGACGTCGGGCATCATGCCGGAATTGGATGGACGGATCGACGGTAGGGAATGCGGAATCGCTCTTCGCTGCAACCTGGGCGAGGCCACCGAAGAATGACTGGCGAGGCACCTGGCGAGTCGACGGTTCGGCGAGGTGCCATTCTTGATTGGAATGGGGCACGGCAAAAAACTTGCTGCTGGGCGGATTCGCGCCTACTCTGTGCCCAGATGTAGGACGACGTAGTCGTCGGGGCGTTGGGCAATCAAGCGAGCAAGGCAACCCAAGGAGGAAATGATGCGCGCTGCCTTCCCGAAGGTGTATCAATCATTCGAAGAGTTCGAGCGTGAAGAGCTGGACCGGCTCAATAGTCTATCCTCCTCGATTGACGAGATGTTCGACGGCTGGTTCGTGGACGAAATGGAGTACATCAGGCGGCAAGAAGAAGGCCGCTATGAAGACGACGCATAGACGACGAACAGACGACGAACAGACGACGAACAGGAGTCGTCGCAGATAATCTGTACAAAGAGCGGCGCTGAGAGGCGCCTGGATGGCAGGGACGAGGGGCAGGGACGAGGGGCAAAGAGCGGCGCTTGGCCAGCCGGCCGGGACGAGCGTCACAAGCTTCGCGCGCGCTTGGCGATTATCGAACGGATTTTGTCATAGCTCGGCGGAGGGCCAGCACTGATTTCCTTTTTGTCGACAAAGAGGGCGTCGGAATAGCCCCACCGTGCGACGGCGCCAGGCTGGGACGTATCGATCTCGTGGAACACGACCTTGTCGCCAATCTCCACGGCAGCTCGTCGCGCCCGTTCGGCAATGAGGTTGCCGACGGTGCACCAGCCGTTGACAAATGCGGTCACGTTGACCTTCCCTGGAGCTGGGTCAGGGAGCTTGTTGCCTTTCGGATACCAACACGGCGGTACCGCGTCATCGCAGAATCGTTTCCACAGCAGGACCGCGACGCTTTGGCGATCAGCCTTGCGGTAGCCGTGCCTCTTGAACCACGACGCCTTCATCCAGAACGGTAGCCAGATCCCCCACGCCGCCATTCCCTTGGCTCCGCGGGTGCGCGCGTCCGCTTCGGCGGCCTCGAGGAGAGCACTACCCATGCCGCGTCCTTGGAAGTTGCCGCGTCCCTGCTTGTGACCGTGAACCCAGATGCAAGGGACGAAGTAGAGCTCAGACCCCCTGGCAAAGGAGTGCTCGATTGGCAGGTATTGGATCATCCCGCCAACTGTGCCGTTCTCGTCGATGGCGAGCTGTGCTCTGAATCCTTTGGAAAGAAAACGGTCGATCCACTCTGCCCTGCGGGTGCCAGCCTCCTTGACGTCGGCAGACCAATCCTCGAGGCAGGCTGCGAATAGGCTCTTGTGCTCGTCGGTGAGCTCGATGATGTTCATGATTATCCGTGGCGAGTGTACGCTGGTCAGGGCACGGATTCCAGCGCGGTGGCAGACACAGCAAACACAGTCACCGGGACCGGTGGTTTCCCATAGATTTGTTGGGGGCCTCGAATATCGAGGGAATGCGCCAGGGTGGTTCCTTTCGGGTCAGGAGCGACGGCAGCGGTGATTGGCGGGAGGGGGTTGGACAACGGGCAGACCGTTCTGCCAGATCACTGGCACTGTCGCCCAGAGGTGGCGCACGAGATCGCAATAGGGCTGCTCGAGCACTGCCAGATCGAGGAAAACGAAGTCGCCTACTGTCGTCGCGGCGTAGAGCCTGACGCGGTCTGTCAGCACAAGGTGTTGCACTCGTCCGTTCAGTTTTTGGCGGTACAGGACAGTTCCGTTCTTTGGCTCCCAGATTCCGAGGGTGCCGCCAGCGAAGCCGGCGATGAGTGTCCCCATCGGTCCTTCGCGAAGGCTGGATACCGGTGTGGTGCCGGTCTCGGCGAAGGCAATGGCCGGTTTCTCCTGACTGGCATGCCGAGGCAATAGCTCGATCTGGCCGTCGGTGAACCCGATCGCGAGCCATCCGTTGACGAATGCCATTGCTGTCACGCCTTGTCCGGTACCGTGGGGCTCGCCGTTGGCAGTGCCGCGGGCGTCGAAGCCCTGTACCTTGCCTTTGGTAGCTACGAGTAGGGTGCCGGCCTGCCAGGCGATGGCAGTCGCCTCGGTTGCAATCTTTCTTGCAGTGCCATTGGCATCGTAGAGAAGGACGTTGTCGCCGGCCAACACGGCGCAGCCCTCGGGGATGGCTACGATATCGTTGACCTCGGCGGGCGCGTCTTGTGCGACGAGCCTGCGGTCGGCGACGGTATCCCACAGCTCGAATGCGTGCCCAGCGCCGGCGAGGCAGAGCGGGGAGGGGTTGCTGCCTGTTTTTTCCGTTGCGGCTGCCGGTGGTTCTTGCCGGAGGCTGGCTAGCCAGGCACGTTCGGCGATTGCTCGTCGCCATGCTGGTTGCCTGGCTTCGGGGAGGACCGCGGGCTGGCCCGTCGCCTCGGCACGATCGACGGGCTGGTGATCTAGCCGTTGCCATCCCTGGTGGGTGCAGAGCTCGGGCGGCGACTCGAGCAGAATGGGGGCTCTCCAGTGCGGTAGGCGGGTTGCGAGGTCGCGAAGCAAGACCGCGCTATTGTTGTGCAATTCGCAGAGCAACTTGCCGTCTGGGCTGAACCACTCGCCGGTGCTCCCGGCGCTGAAGTCGACGAATCTCGATTCTCCGAAGACGTCGACTATGCCGACTCGTTTGCCATCTGGATGGCCGAAGATATGGGCGATTCTGCGCCCGAGCTCGATGGGTGTGCTCTCCCCCGTCCGCCAGTTCCACACCCGCACCGTCTGATCCAGTCCGCCGGAGATGAGCTGGCCGCCATCCTTGCCGAAGAGCACGCCGCGAACGGCGCTGGTGTGCCCGACCAGCCGTCGCAGCTCCTTGCCAGTGGCCACGTCCCAAACGCGGACCGTTTTGTCGACGCTGGCAGTGGCCACGAGATCGCCGGAGGGGGAGAACGACGCATCCCACACGATGTGACCGTGGCCGCGCAGGGTGTGAAGCTCGGCACCGGTAGCAGCGTTCCAGATTCGGGCTGTTTGATCGTAGCTCGTCGATATCAGCACACGTCCATCGGGACTGAATCCGACCGCGGTAACCGCCTTCTCGTGGCCAGCCAGCAGCGCTAGCTGTTTGCCAGAGTCCATCTGCCACAGGCGGACAGTCTTGTCGTTGCTTGCCGAAGCGAGAATCCTGCCATCTGGACTTGTCGCCAGCCAAGCAATGGTTGCGCCGTGCCCCAGCAATACTCGTCGTTCTTCTCCGCTCGCCACTGCCCACAGGCGAATCGAGGCATCGTTGCTCCCCGACGCCAATACTGCGCCGTCCGGGGAATAGGCAAAAGCTCGCACGTCACCAGTATGGCCGATTGGTTGCCGCTCTCCTCGAGTACCGCCGACTCGCCACAAGCTCACGGTCTTGTCAAAGCTGCTGACTGCCAGATAGCGCTGGTCATGGCGCAGAGCAACTCCGTTCACGTCGGCTATCGTCGAGCCGAGTCGGATCGTTGTCTTTCCTTGGCTGCGGTGTTTGAGGTCGATTGTCCAGATCTCCAGCGAGTCGGATGTTCCTCCGACGAACACGAGACGATCGCTGGAAGAATAGGATAGACGGCTCCTCCGGAGCGAGGTACCCATATCGTGCCATACGTCGACCTGAGCGCCCTCGTCGACGTTCCACAGCCGCAACGATCGATCCGCGCCCACGGAGGCGAGAGCTCTACTGTCTTGGCTAAAGGCAACGGACCCTACCGATGCTGTGTGTCCTGTCAGGATCCTGCTAGCAGTACCGCCGGTCACACTCCAGACTCGGACGGTCGTGTCGATCCCACCCGATGCCAGCCACCGCCCATCGGGGCTGAATACTAGATCCCAGATGGTGCCAGCATGGCCTCTCATTACTTTCTGGATGCTGCCACTCCCCACGTCCCAGAGCCGTACCGTGCTGTCGAAGCTCCCCGACGCCAACAGCCGACTGTCTGGGCTGAAGGCCAGTGCGTTGGGCTGATCGGTGTGCCCTTCGAGTACCCGTTGGCTGGCTTTCGCCAGATCCCAGAGATAAATCGATCCGGCCCAGCCACCGGAAGCGAGGTAGCGGCCATCGGGCGAAAACACTACCGAGGTGAGCACGTCCTTGTGCCCTCGCAGCGCGCGTGCCGTCGCGGTGTTCACGTCGAACAAGTGGATCGACTGATCGGCGCCGGCCGCTGCCACGGTCCGGCCATCAGGAGAGAAGGCGACCGACGAGGCGTACCCTCCCATCGTGCGGCGCCAAACCAGGTCCTTGCCGTCGAGCTGCCAGAGGAGTGCCCGACCCAGCGGCGAATCTTCGGTCTCGAGGGAGCTGCGCAGCTTGGCGCGTGCCTCGAGGAAATCGCCGCGGATGAACGCAGACCTGGCGCCTTCGCACTGGGCTTCGGCGTGTCGTGCTCGAGCTTCGGCTTCGCGCATCTCGGCGCGCCCTTTTTGTGCTCGAGTCTCCTGCTCTCGTAGCAGCGACGCGACCGACACCATCGCCAGAAAGAGCATCGCGGCCGCCGCGAGCAGCCGCTTGCGCCGCCTTTGCCGCCGCTCGCGGCGCAGCCCAGCCTCGACGAACCGTCTTACCTGCTCGGGTGCCTGAGTCGCTGGTAGACGGGCAAGCTTGCGACGGGCATCGGCGAGAGCATCGCCCTGCCACACCTCGTCGTCACGACGGCCTCGCTGTTGCCAGAGCTCTGCTGCCTTCGTGGCCTCACTCAGAAACACCCGTTCTTCTTTGTTCTCTTCGAGCCAGCGCGCCAGCCTCTGCCAAGTGCGGATCAGCGACTCGTGGACGAGCTCGACGACTGTTCCAGCCTTGTCTCCATCCACGCTCCGGCGCAGAGTAACGAGCCGCGCCTGGGAAAGAATCCCCAGCACGGTTCCTCCTTCGTCCCCGAGACTTCTGAGCGCGTCTCCGACTGGAAGCACGCGGCGAGTGCTTTCGGTAGTGACCAGCCCGAGCAACAATTCGCGGGCGGTACCGACTTGAGACGGCGTCATTCCGGCCAGAATGCCGTCGGCATGCTCAGCCAGTGCTCCGGCAACTCCGCCAATCGTCCGGTAGGCCGAGCGCAGCACGAGCTGCTTGGCAGTGTCGCGTCGTTCCCACAGCATCTGGCCGGTGAACTGCAGCAGCGGCAAGCACGCCGACTCGTCTTGCACGGCTGCAACCATCTCCGCCATCAGCGCCGGGTCGTCGAAGCGATAGCCCACGCTCTTGAGAGGCATGGTCAGCATTTGCTCGAGCATGGGCGCGCTTGGCCGGCGTAGCACGACGATCCGTTCGAATGCAGTGGTGCCTCCCTCCGCTCCGGCGGCAACGTGACCGAGGAAATCGTCGCGGATGGTGGCCACGACACGGACCGGCCCGCGTGGATGCTCCTCCGCGCGGCACACCGCCTCGACGAACCGTCGTCGAGTTTCCTCGTCGTCGACGAGAGTGAAGACCTCCTCGAATTGATCGACAAAGAGCAGGACTCTCCGGTCCTCGTTATCCGCCAGCTCGTGAAGCACGACGTTCAGGAGCAGCGGGTCGTCGCGCAGGCTGTTCTGGTGCTGCGCTCTGGCGCTCGCGTTGCCGACGTCGTCGTTTGCCACCGAGCGGAGCTCGAAGCCACGTGCGCTGGAGTCAGTGTCGCCGACGGGCTTGCCAGTCGTCTGGGTAAGACACCTCGCCAGCGCCCCGAACGGATCGCTTCCGGGACGAAGGCGGAGCACTAGCCACGATCCCTGCTCGCGCAGTCTGGGGATAACGCCAGCCTGTACGAACGAGCTTTTGCCTGCCCCGGATGGACCAACCACGCTGAGCACGGGCTGCTCGCGCAGTTTTTCGACGAACGCTGCCACTTCGACGTCGCGCCCAAAGAAGAGGGCGGCGTAGCGTTCGTTGAAAGCCGACAGTCCTCGGAACGGACAGAGCGCATCACCCAGGTACCGGCGACCGAGCAAGTCTCCAAGCTGGGTCGCCATCTCTTCGGCGGTCGGCCGCTCCTCCGCATGCTTGTCGAGACAGCGGGCGACTAGCTGTGCCAGCTCGTCGGGGATTCCCGCTCCTTCGATCGGAGGGATGGAAGCCGTGCTCTCGACCACGCTGCGCAGTTTCCGTGGCGCGAGGCCTTCGAAGGGATGGGCTCCGACCAGCAGCTCGTAGAGCATCATGCCAAGAGCCCAGATATCGGCCGCCTCGGCAACGGGCTCGCCGCGCCATCCCTCGGGTGCCAAATACAAAGGAGTACCCACCAGCGCTCCGTGAGGGGTGTGTCGTCCGTTGGCTGCATCGGCAGTGGCGTCGGTAGCGGCAGTGGCGTCGGTAGCGGCAGTGGCGGCAGTGGCGGCAGTGGCAAGGGCAGCGCTCGTCGCGACAGCGTCTTCGCCATCATCGGGGCATCGTTCGTCCAAAGCCAGCGACCTGGCCATCGTGGAGGCTAGAGCTTCGTTATCAGCATCACCAGGCCAGAGCAGTGCTCGTCTGGCTGAACCGCCGGCATTGCCGGAATCGCAGGGAGCAGCGGTAGTCCAGGGAGCGGTGGCGGAATCGGGAGCGTGCTCGGAGCGGGGAGCATTTCCGGAGCGGGGAACGGTGGCAGCGCGGGGAGCGTCCGCGTTCCAGAGAGCGTTGGCACGTCGCGTCGGCGGACTGGTGAGGGCATCGCCGGTGGCCAGCTCCGGCAGCAGTTTGGCCAAGCCGAGGTCGAGCAGTCTGGGCCGGCCGTCCCTCGCCAGAATCACGTTTTCCGGCTTGATGTCACGGTGAAGGATCCGGTTGCGGTGCGCCTCTGCCAGTGCCTGCGCAATCGCCAGTCCGATGCGCATCACCTCCCTGACCGCTAGCCGCTCCTCCTTCATTCGCTGCCCGAGCGTCTGGCCTTCTACATACTCCATGACCAAGTAGGGCTTGCCGTCGTGCTCACCCACCCCGTGGACTGTGACAATGTTGGGATGACTGAACCTCGCGGCGATCTCGGCTTCTCGCAGAAATCGTTGCGTGGCGCTGGCCGAGACCGCGTAGCGAGGCCGGATCATCTTCAGCGCCACTCTTCGTCCTAGCTTGATATCCCTGGCCAGGTACACATGTCCCATCCCGCCGCGTCCGATTGCCTGCAGGACTCGGTAGTGGTCCACCATGCTGTCGGGCGACAGCAGCATATCCTCGGGCGCCGTTCCCATCGTCCGCCGTCCGGCGAGAATGTCAGATTACCAGACTATCGGACTGCCAAGAAGACTCGAGAAGCCACGGCGGGATCTTGCGGCGGAACCAGGTATTCTGTCCGTGAGGTCGCCTTCAGCCCCGATGGCAAGCTACTGGCGTCGGCGGGACTGATACTGTCATTCGGCCGTGGGACCAGTGAAGTCACTACTCTCGGGCAGGCTGATCGCTATGGAACGCGAACGACGTTCCAGGCGGCTTCGGAAGCGTTGCGAACCGTCACGTCGCTGGGATACAGCGCCGCGGCGCAGGAGTACATGTTGTCGCGCAACACCGTGTAGTCAGCCGACGTGCTGGTTATGTAGTC
>JAZDLZ010000589.1:0-7365 GCA_043801535.1 Pseudomonadota bacterium | reverse complement strand
CACCGCGTCTGCGGGTCCGTATAGCAGGGTACGAGCGCCAAGCCTTCCGAGCGCCCAGAACAGGAGCTCGGGATCCGGGCTCGAGCTGGATTTCTTGGGAGGAGAGGTCGCGAGCTTGTCGACGAGAACATCGCCGAGCTTGGTTTTCGCCGCTGGAGTGAGTCGTTCCATCGAAGAGAGTGTCCGCCACATCTCGGCGGTCTCCTGCGGCGACGGTTTCAGGCGAAACCATTTGGTCTTCTGCTGAGCGGACGGAAGAAAGAGGGGCGCGATCCGGTCGAATAGCTGTTCTTGCTGTCCTCGTTTGAGGCCGGCACCGATGCGCCGCCACAGTATCCACCACGCCTGGCGGCATGCCTCGTCGCGCTCGTGCTTGAAGCCGGACTGAAACACTCGCCACATCTCCCGCATTCGCCAATCGTCGAGAGGAGCGCCAGTTCCCGGACGCAGGAGGAAGCCCGCCAGATTCAGCCAGCGAGCCTCGGTGTCCGGGCTGCGGCTCCGGCCTCCTTCGTGCTCGCGCACTGCACCCCAGAGAGCGCGGATCGTTGCGGTCGGCCACTCGTCGCGCCGGGCGTCGAGAGTGTGCTCGAGATCCTTGATGAGACTCGCTGGATTGGGGGCTCGATCCTCGCCAGAAAACGCAGCGCCAATCAGGCGACTGGCTTCGGTGGTGTTGGGATCGGGCGGTGCCTCGGCGACGAGGTCCGTTGGCGACGCGCCCCGGAGATCGAACGTGAGACGCCAGCGCCCGTCCGGCGAGGTGCTGGCGTCGGACGGCGCGCTCGCACCGGAAGAGATACACCAGAGCTCCAGGGTGCCGATCTCGGTCAGTCGCGCCCACACCTTGACGCGGGCGTCGGCTCTGCCTGGCGCCCGTAGCACCGTGACCAGGGGCGGCAGCTGGACGAGTTGCTCGGCCGACTGCTCGACGATATCTCCCGGCTGATCGGCTCGGGCGCTGGCGGAAAAGAGCCGGAAGCTGACCGGCCGGTTCATGACGGCGATGAAATCCTGGGAGATCTCTCGCTGGGTGCCCTCCTCGGCGCCGCGCGGGACCACGCACACGACGCTGTCGTTTTCCAGGCCAACGTAGTAGGCACGGCCGGCGCCGCCACGAATTCGCGAGCCGAGCCCGTGGCGTACCAGACCATAGTAGGCTGCCCCGCGGGCGACGGCCAATTCGGGGGCGGCGTTCGACAGCTCGATTGGCCTTTTCCCTTCCTGCCAGGCGGAGAGTTGAGCCAGAACTCTTTCTCTTATCGCCGCCGGCTTCATCGCTCCGCCGTTGAAGAGAACCGCATCGACCCGGTCGATGTTGTGCCGGCCAAGGAACGCTCCGAGGTGGCGAGTGATGGCGGGATCGGCAGCATAGGGGAGGCCGAATTCTTGCAGACCGCTACGCCCCCGAGTCGGCTGCTCGTCCCGCCCCACCAGCGGGAAGAATCCGTCGATGACCATGCTCTCGAGCTCGGCACGCCGGATCTCGCACTTGAGAGCGCCACCAATCAAGCGTGAGCCGCGGGCGGCAACGGTGATCGTACGACGCTCCATCGACGAATCGGAGAGCATCATCTCCTTGGCGAGCCGGCACGAGTGCACCATGCCGTGCCACTGCACGGTGTCGAGCTTGCCGAGCTGTTTCTCGAGCAGGCAAGCGAGCGCGAGATCGATGTTGTCGCCGCCCAGGAGGAGATGATCGCCCACGGCGGTGCGCTCGAAAGAGTCGCCGTCGGCACCAACCTCGAGGATCGAAAAGTCGGTAGTGCCGCCTCCGACGTCGCAGATCAGCACCCGATCGCCAGGATCGAGGAGCTGTCTTCTGGCCTGCGAGCCGTGAGCGTCGATCCACGAGTAGAAGACCGCCTGTGGCTCTTCGAGGAGCGTCACCTGCTCGAGGCCAGCCTTGGCAGCAGCCTCGCCGGTCAGTTCCCTCGCGACTTCGTCGAACGAAGCGGGCACAGTGATGATCACTTCCTGCTCCGACAGCGAGGCACCGGTCAGGTGCGCCCAGGATGCGGCAATATGGGCGAGGATACGAGCAGATGCTTCGACTGGCGACAGCTTCGATCCCTCGTTGACACCCCAGGGAAGAATGGCAGCGTGACGATCTACACCAGCGTGGCAGAGCCAAGACTTCGCCGACGCGACCATTCGGCTGGGCACTCTGGCACCCTGGCTGCGGGCCAGCTCGCCGACCACGAGCCGGTTGGCAGGATTCCAGGGAAGCGCGGTGGCGGTGGCTGGCAAGTCGTGCTCGCCGGCGAGGTACAGGAACGACGGAAGGATTGGCCGCTCGCCTACCTCTGCTGGAGCGACGAGCTGTGGTGTTTCGAGCACCTTGACTCTGGCTGCGCCTTCGATCGGCTTGGTGTGGGCGATGGCGGTGTTGGTCGTGCCCAGGTCGATGCCAACGATGGAGCGCAGATCCCCCGAAGAAGGCGATGGCGGAGTTTCCCCTTTCACCTATTCCTCCCTTTGCTCGCGAGTATTGAGCTCCAGCTTCCAGCGACGCGAGCCATCGCGGGCCACGCACCAGAGCTCGAGAGTCCCGACCTCGGTCAGGTGGGCGCGAAGCCTCACGGGGATGCTGGTTCCTGCGGTCATCCCTTCGCCGGCGGGAAGCACGGTCTCGAGTGGAGCAAGCTCCTCGATATCGTTTGGTTTGTCTGGCTCGTCGGGCTCGGAGCTCCAGCTCTCGACGACATCGCCCAGCTTGTCCTTGCGCACCGTCGATCCGAGAAAACGGAATTCCGCTGGCTCGCCAACTACGAGACCGAGCTCCATCGCCGGGAGCTCTGCCTCGGTGCCTTCTTCCATTCCGTATGGCACTACACATAGAGCCTTCAGCGGAGGCGAGACTCCCGGTACCGCTGGCATCGCCGTCTCGACTCCCAGGTAGTAGGCTCGCGCTGCCCCCCCGCGAATGCGGATACCTTGGCCGCGTCGAACCAGCCCGTAGTAGGCCGCTCCATGGGCCACTGCCAGGTCGAGATCAGTACCGGAGAGCTCCTTGAGCAGAGCGCCACGCTGGAGATCTCCTGTCTGCGTGCCACTCTGCCTCGCCGAGGAACGCACCGCCGGGGAGTCCCAGCTTCGCACTACCTCTCCGAGTCGACGCTGGAGAACCGCACCCTTCATCACGCCCCCATTGTAGAGGACTGCAGTCGGGAGGCGGCCGCGCCTGCTGATGAACTCGGCAAGATGTCTCGTTACCGCCGCGTCGGCTGCATATGGCAGCCCGAGCTCCTGGATTCCGATCCGGCGGCTTCGTTGCGGGCTGGCACCGAGGTCGCAGGCGGGAAAGAAGCCTTGCAGCAACGCCGACTCGACCTCGGTCCGCTCGAGGTCGGTTCTCACTGTTCCGCCGATGACTCGCGAGCTTCGTCCCAGGACCGCGATTGGCGCCTTGGCCATGGTTTCGTCGGAAAGAAGCTGTTCCTTGGCCAGCCGGCACGAGTGTGTCAGGGCTCGCTGCTGCCAGCTGTCGAGCTTCACTCCGCGGGCAGCCAGTTTCTGGGCAACGGCGTACGATAATGCCAAGTCCATGTTGTCGCCGCCGAGAAGGAGGTGGTCTCCGACGGCAATTCGTTCGAGCTCGAGCTCCCCGTCGCGGTCAGCGACGGCGATCAGCGAGAAGTCGGTAGTTCCGCCGCCGAGGTCGCACACCAAGACAACGTCTCCAACGTGGAGGAGGCGCCGCCAATCGTCGCCGTTTTTGGCCAACCACGAGTAGAACGCTGCCTGTGGTTCTTCGAGAAGAGTGACGTTCGTGAGCCCAGCATGACGAGCAGCTTCCATGGTGAGCTCGCGGGCGACCGCGTCGAACGAAGCTGGCACCGCAAGGTAGACCTCTTGGGTGGCGAGCGGCGAATCAGCGTGGAGATGATCCCAGGCGCCGGCCAGGTGCTCGAGATAGCGAGCTGACGCCACGACCGGCGACACCTTTGGCACGTCGGTGCCGGAGCCCCACGGTAGGATCGAGGCAGTCCGGTCGACTCCACCGTGGCACAGCCAAGACTTGGCAGAAGCCACCAGTCGCGACGGCACCTCGGCTCCCCGGGCTCGCGCCAGCTCTCCCACCGCGAAGGTGCGGCCCGATGCCCAGGGCAGATCGAGGGCACCAGTGGGCAGGTCGTGAGGGCTTGCCAAGTAGAGAAAGGATGGCAGCACCGGGCGCTGATCCACCACTCCCGGGGTCAATACCTGCGCAATCGGCAGCAGCTCGAGACGAGGCACGTCGTTCGTGGCAGTATCGGCGAAGGCAAGGGCCGTGTTGGTAGTGCCGAGGTCGATGCCGACGATGTAGCGTGCACTGCTCGTCGTCATTCGACTTCGACCTCCGCCGGGGCAACGACGCTCAGATCGACGCCGTCGCCAACGACTGGTAACTGCACTCTCGCTGCTCGCCATCCATGATGGCGCAGTAGCCCGTGAAACGGTGGTTTGCCGTTGACACCTCCGACTAGCCGGATGTGCATGGGATCGAAATCCTTCTCGACAATGAACCGACTGTTCTCCTCACCGGGGACGACCGGTTCGACGACAAAGTGCTCGCCAAGCACCTTGGCACATCCGCGATGGATGTCGCGGACCGCAGCTCCGATGGCAGCGTCGTCGTAGGCGTCGATTGGCTCGCGTAGAAAATCGATCAGGCGGCCTTCACGCTGAAGCATCGCCAGAAGTTGCAGCGCTCCCGCGGCCAGATCGCTCCGCCTGGATGACGATGACGATGACAAGGACGTGCTGGCTCGCTGCTCGCCGGCGAGCGCCGCTGGCGCGCCTGCCGGCACTGGCGCCGGTACTGGCACTGGCACTGGCGCCGCCGCCGCCATTGACGACCGAGCGGTCGCTGCTGGGGCGGCCGAGGCCGAGGCCGACGGAGCTGCCGCAGGAAGCTGCGGCTGCTCGAGACCGGGCACAAGCTCGGCAGGCAAGGCTTTTCCCAGCAGGACGCGAAAAAAACAGAGGAATGCAAGATATATGCGGTGCATGACCATCTTCGGTTAATCCCTACCGCGACCCAAGTCAAGTCATTGGCTGGGGATAGTTCGTGTATAATGCCGCCCCACCGTGGTCAGTATCAATGTTCCTAGCCAACCAGTACTGATTGTCGACCCGAATGCCGAAGCCAGGGCAGTCGCAGTCGAGTACTTGAAGAAGATCGGCGTGGCTGTCGCCGAAACAGACGGCAATGCTCAAGCCATTGCTCTGGTAGCGCAGGCAGTGCCCAAGCTCGTGCTGTTAGAGGTTACCCTCAACGACGGTCCAGCTCTGGGATTGCTCCAACACTTGAGGCAGGATCCTCAACTTGCCATGCTGCGGGTCATTATCGTGACCCGAGAGGTGCGTCCTCCAGTGGTGGCACCTTTTATCCGGCTAGGCATCAGCGACCTGATAATCAAGCCCTACACTGCTACCGAATACTACTCCAAGATCAACAAGTCGCTCAGTCTCTGGTCGGGCAAGGTGCCCGAAGAGCTCCAAGGAGAGAATGTCCCTTGGTCTGCTGCGGCGCTAGAGCAAGTCTCCGTCGAGGGATCTACTCCGGTCGCGAGCTCCACCAGTGACGCTGCTGGCGAGGAGGTGGGGAAGCTAGCCTACATGACCCTGCCCTCCGAGCAGAAAAAGGATGATTCCACCACTGAAACGCGCGCCGACATTCTGCTGATCGACGACATGCCCAACGTCGCCAAACGTTTCGGCGACCTGATGCCGCGCGGCATTGTCGTCGAGAGTTGTGTTTCGTCCGAGGAGGCGGTGACGCTGGCGCGCAGCAAGACCTACAAGGTCGTCTTGATCGACATGCAGATCCCCAACGTAGACTCCGGCATGCTGCTTCGCCAAATCAGCCTTTTTCAGACCGGCTCCACCTTTGTTGCCATGGGTCTCAAGACGGTGAGCACCCTGAACGAGGATGCGAGGGCACTGGGATTCGACGGGGTGCTGACCAAGCCATTCGAGCACTCCAAGGTTGCCGATCTCATCGACCGCTATTTCGAGAACAAGGACAAGATCGTGGTCGAAGAGAACTTGGTCACCATCGCCAGCTCGCCGGGCTCGGCAGACCGGCAGGCTGCTTTCTACTATCGTTTGGCCAATGAGCTGCCCGGCAGGCTCGAAGCAGTGGCCGATGCCTGCTATCCGGAAGTAATAATCAATGCTCCAGAGCTCCGGGGAAGCCGCAAGAGCGTGGTCGAGGTTCTGGTCAAGCTCAAGGAGGCCGCTGACAACTTGGGCTTGGAGCTACTGCTGGTGGTACCTCAGGAAGTGGTCGCCTACAGCAAGGAGTTCGTGGAGACCCGAAATTTGAAAATGTTCAACACCGTCGAAGACGCCCGCCTGTCGCTCGAGCGGGCCGGAGAGTTCTGATGAGCGCGACCCTTGGGCAAGCATTCCGGAACATCATCGAGAAGAAGCTCGAGGACGGAAGCCTCAAGCTGCCAGCGCTGCCGTCGTCGGCAGTTCGAGTCATGGAGCTCCTCCGCAAGAACGAGCTCGATCCCAAGCTGGTAGTGCGTACTCTCGAAAAGGATCCGTTGCTCGCAACCCAGGTAGTGCGTGCCTCCAACGCGGTGGCCTTCCGCGGGAGAATGGCGGTTGGCAACCTGGGCCAGGCTGTCGTTCGGCTAGGCTCCCGCCAGCTACGTTCGTTTCTCATGGCGGCGGTGTCGCTCCAGCTATTCGTGAGCAAAGACCGCGAGCTCGATAGCGCTTTTCGCACGCTGCGAACGCACTCTCTGGCGGTATCGTTGCTCGCCAGGGATCTGGCCCAGCTCAGTAGCTGCGAGGAGGTCGAGGAAGCCTACCTCGCCGGGCTACTGCACGATATCGGCAAGATGGTCATCATGGTTTTCGTCCTCGAGGTGGCGCGCGGGCAGCGGCCAGGTCGGTCGTCGGCGGTTCGCTTCCGGACCGAGGACTACATGGAGGCGATGCGCAATCTCCATCGTCCGATCGGCGCCAAGCTGGTGGCGCTCTGGGATTTCCCCCCCTATTTGCAGGAAGTAATCCACGCCTGCGATTCCTACAGCCTGTCCAAGCGAGTTTCGCCGGGAAATCTGGTCTGTTTTGCCAACGCAACGACGAAACGGATGAAGCTCTACCTTGGCGATACCGATCCGTTCGAGGTCAATGCCGGAATACTGATAGGTCGCTCCGTTCTCGGCATCGACGAGGATCTGGTCTCGCGAGTATGTGCTGGTCTCGAGGATCGGGTGAAGGACCTGTAGCGGTAATTCGGGTGTGTCCCGATCGGTCAACGGGCTAGCCGTTCTCGGTCCCCTGTCCCTTGTTCCTAGTTCCTTGTTCAATTCCGACGACGACGAAGGGAACAAGGAACTAGGGACAAGGAACCAGGAACTG
>JAZDLZ010000588.1:0-2995 GCA_043801535.1 Pseudomonadota bacterium | reverse complement strand
ATCCTTGCCGAACTCGCCGGGATTGGTCGGCCAGTTTCACCTGCTGACCAAATTGGGTCTCTCGCTGTACCTTCCGGAAGCGGTGGTCGATTCACAAGGTCTTGCCTACGCGCTTCTCCTGCACGGAATTCAGACTGTTTGGTACATCGGAGCAGGGACGATAGCCATGCTCTACAACCACACTTCTTTCGCAGAGCTCGTGTCTCCGGCGGCGAGCAGCAGCAAGCCCAGCGAAGTTTCCGCAAGCCAGTGACATCTGCCATCGGGTCGCGCAGCATCTCGGCTCGCGCCAGCAGCAGTCCCGGCGCGGCGGCGGCGACTTACGACCTAGCCAATGACGACGAGCACGGCACCTTCCGCGACTGCGTCGCCTTCTTTGACGTTCACTGCGGTGACGATTCCAGAAACAGGTGCACCAACCGGCATCTCCATCTTCATCGATTCGAGTATTGCAACGACCTCTCCTTGGGTGACCTTGTCTCCTGGTTGCTTGGTCAGCTTCCAGACCATTCCGGTAATGTAGGCGCAAACCTCTACTGGCATCCGACTAAGACACAGTGGCGAACAACTACCCATGGTTTTTGGCAAGCGGTAGCCTAGCGGAAAACGAAGGGATAGTTGACGATCATCTTGCTGCCGCTGAACTGTCTGAATCTGGCATTGTTGACCGCCTGCTCGACACACTTGCCAGTCGGCGATCCTGCGAACTGCCCGGTGACCTGCGCGCTCGCCACCGAGCCACCCGGCTCGATTGCGATGCGCACCGTGACGTTGCCGGGCACTCGGTATTGGTCGTTGCAGGCCATGACTCGACCACGCACCGACGAGATTCCTTTCTGGATATCGCTTCGCTCCAAGCTCTTTGGCAGACCATCATCGATAGCAGGCTTTTTGCCACCGCCGGTGTCCCCACCGCCGCCGGCAGCGACAGGCTTCTTGCAGCAGGGCAAGCTGGGATCGACCAGACAGGCAACCTCGTCACACTTCGACGTCCCCTTGCCACCTTTGCCTTGGTCTGGGCTCGGGGCTGGATCCTTTGTCGGATCCTTGACTGGTGGGCGAGTCACGACTTTCAGACTCGTCTCGTCGGGATCCCTGGTCTTGCCAGACGCCGCAGTGCCTTCTCTCTCGTCACCACCCCTGCGCCCCCCCCTGTCTGCGCCTCGCTCTGGCGCGGTGCTCCCTGGTTTTGCTCCACCCGCTCCACCCGCTCCAGGAGACGTCTTGGTTGCCGCCGATTCGGTCGAAGAGGCATCAGCACTCCTGTCTCCAGCAGACGGCAGTGCTGCGGTCGTTGGCGAAGCCTGGGCATCGACAGCACCAGCAGTAGCCCCAGGTTGGTTTACGCCCTGCCCAGTCCCGGCCGCCAGCTCCGATCCTCGCCCTGGCGCTCGCTCCGACGCTCCTGGGTCGGCAGACGAAATGCGGCTCGGCGGTTGGGCGCTACCAGAGCGCCCGAGGAACACGAACACATAGAGCAACGCCGCGATAGCCAACACCGCTCCGCCAGCAATGCCGGCCACGATGTAGACGACCCTGTTGCTCTGGCGAGGAACAATCGGCATGAGGATTGGAGGGGCAGCCTCGGAGAATCCACTACTGGGCAGAACCGGCAAGTCATCTGTCCCCGACTGCAGGCGCAGGCCACTGAAATCGTCCTTCTGACCGAGCGTTACCGCCGCCATTGCCCGGATATCGATGAGTCCCGAGCCATCGGCCGCGCTTGTGGACACACCAGGGGTTGGCTGCACTATTCCCGCTGGCCTCGGCGCCTCGGGCGCCAGTGACGCCAGATTCTCCAACCGGAACAACACCGAGTTCTCGTTGCGCTGGCCAGTCATGCGAACGTCGACTCGAGGATTGGCAAAATCCTCTTCTCCGAAACCGACAGCGCCACCGCCCGAGCTGTCCTCGGCAAAGAGGTCTTCCTTGGAAAGTCTGCGCGGCGAATCGGGTGAGAGCGAAGAGAGCGATACCGGGCTCGCCGCGGCTACTCCTAGCGGCGCAATGCCGCCAGCTAGCGGCGCCGGCGACTTGTCTTCCAATCGCTCTGGCAATCGCTCCGGCAATCGCTCCGGGATCCGCTCTGGCATTCGTTCTGGCAGCTTTTCTGGCAGTCTCGCTGGCAATGGCACTGGTGCTACTGGCGCTGGCGCCGCCTCTTCCATGGCTGGGGCGTGTATCTCGGTGGGCTCTGCCAGACCGTCGGTCAGTGGCGCTCCTGCCAGTGCCCCGACCAGATCCGCGTGCTCGTCGCGGGGCCTGACAACAGTCGCCCCGTCGCCCTGAAGCTCTTCGATCGAGCCAATCCGCTGCCAGTCGGAGAAACCCTCGCGCCACGCGTAGGTATCGAGATCGATTTCCCGTCTGGACAGCCGGCCCAGCACGTCTACCGTCGTGAGCGGGCCGACCTGCTCCCGGTCGACGACCAGGTGCCAAACTGGCGTTGCCTGACCAGTGACATCGCTGCCCTGCCCTGCTGCGCCAGCTCCATCGAAGCCGGAGTAGTCGAAAACCTTGGTGTCCTTCTGGTCGAATCCAGAAGGCGCTCCGTCGCCACTTTCGTCCCGCTGCTCCTGCTCACCTCCTTTCACGACGATGATATGGCTGCACTTCTTGCATTTGATCTTGAAGACCTTGCCGCGGACTTTCTCGTCGGCAATCGAATACTTTGTCGAACAACTGTCGCAGACAATCTTCATCGTGGTGGCCCCATGGATGGAGGACGCTGAAATAGCGAGACCAACAAAAATTATAGGAAAGGCCAGCTTCTCGTGCAACCCACTGTACCGCGGCAACAGGATTCCGGCAAAGTCGCAGCAGCGAGTCGAGAGCAGACAACCAGTGGCGCGAGCATGCCTGACCAGATGCCGGTCCAAGCGGATTGCGGATCACTTGGCTCCTACTGACTACCTGAAGGGATTTCGCAGCACGATAGTCTCGGCACGGTTGGGACCGACCGACACCAGAACAAACGACGTCCCGAGGAGATCCG
>JAZDLZ010000103.1:0-3890 GCA_043801535.1 Pseudomonadota bacterium | reverse complement strand
CTGAGCCAGGATCAAACTCTCCAGTTAACCTAAACCGGAGCTTACTCCAGCTTGCGCTGGAGTGGTATGTACGACTTCTTGGCTTAAAACCCGTTCCGTTCACTGTTCAGTTTTCAAGGACCAACTCGGCCGCGATTCTCTTGCTCCGTAATCGCGGTAGGTGCGCCTGTATACTTGGCACACGAATCATTGTCAATGTATTTTTTCACCACGTTCCGGCGAAATCGAAATTCTGCCGAAGCAGGGGTATTAATTGTGACGCACTTGTTCGACGCGTCAAGGAACCGCCAGCGAATAACAATAGGTCACTGACGAATCCAACAAGAGTACGATACGAGAGAATCCTCGAACGAATCGGGTAGGCTGGCTACCCCACTCCCCGGAGAGCAGTGAAGACACCGCAAATAATCTGTCCAAGCTGCAGAGGTGCGTGGGAGGCTGGTACTCGTTTCTGCGGCCGTTGTGGAAAGAGCCTGCATCAGGCGCCACCGGACGCCGGCACCGACGAAAACGAGGAGGGCACAGCCCCCGATCCTTGGATTGGCCGCGTAATTGATTCGCGGTACCGGGTCCTTTCCCGCATTGGGCAGGGAGGCATGGGAACAGTCTACGCGGTCGAGCACCAGCGCATGGGAAAGATCGCGGCGATGAAGGTTCTCCGTCGAGATCTCGCTGGCGACCGCCAGGTATTGCGTCGCTTCCGTCGCGAAGTGGAGGCCGTTTCCCGACTCAACCATCCCAACACCGTACAGACTTTCGATTTCGGGACAACCGAGTCGTCGCTCTACCTGGTGATGGAATACGTCCGCGGCGAGGACATCAGTGCTCTGCTCAAACGCAACGGCCCGCTGCCATTCTTGCGAACCGCTCCGATGGTTGCCCAGATCTGCGGCGCGCTTTCCGAAGCCCACGAGATGGGGATCGTCCACCGCGATCTCAAGCCGGAAAACATTCTGATCGCCCGGACCAAGGATGGCCGCGACCACGTCAAGGTGGTCGATTTCGGCCTTGCCAAGCTCTCCGAACGCGATGACGACGTGGAGGTTACCGGACGTGGAACGATTCTCGGGACTCCCTACTACATGTCGCCCGAACAGATCCGCGGAGACAAGCTCGACCAGCGATCGGACATCTACTCGCTCGGTGCGGTGATGTACCGCATGATTACCGACGAGCCTCCTTTCACCGGCCAGACACCGATCGGCGTGCTGACCAAGCACCTCACCGAACCGCTCGTCTTGCCGAGCCAGCGCCGACCTGACCTGCCGATAGACGGCCGCGTCGACGGAATCCTCGCTCGGGCGATGGCGAAGGAGCTACCAGAGCGCTACGAGACAGCCGACCAGTTTCGCGAAGACCTGGAACGACTCCGCTGGGAGCTCGAGATCGCCCAGAGCGGAACGGGTCCTGTTGTCGTCGCTGCGGGCAGTCATCCTGGCGCCGGCTCTTCTCGCGGCGGCTGTGCGCCGTCGCAGTCTCCTTCGTCGTTCTCGCCTGCCCGCTCCGATTGGCAAACGTCCCCCCGGCGTGACCCCGACGGGGCTTCCGTTTCCGCGCCCTACTATTCTGCTGGCAGCCCCCATCTCGGCTCGCTCCATCCGTCGACGACCTCTGGGTCAGAAGCTTCCGCGCCCGGAACAACCCAGGAGAGCCTCCTTAGCGTATCGGCCGGTGATCCAACCGTGCCCAAGATGTGTCGCGAAGACTTCGACGCCTTCGAACGCTCTCTACGGAGGCGTAGCCTGCTGTTCGGTATCGTGGTCCCCGTTCTGCTACTCGGTCTCGCCGGCGGAGGGCTTGCCTACGTGCGCTGGCTGAGAATGCAGCCGCAAGAGGTCGAGAAGGAGCCCAACAATGACCTGGGCTCCGCGACTCTAATCTCGGCAGGAATGCCGGTGCGCGGCAAGATCGGCAAGCGTCTGGGTCCGAGCACTTCGGATCGCGACTATTTCAGGATCGTTGCCGGTGCGGGCGCAAGCCCGCGACTGTTGCGAGTCAAGGCATCTCCGATCAAAAACATCGATATCACGATCGTCGTCTTCAACTCTGCGGGGATCATCCTGGCGAGCGCGGACAACGCAGGGCTCGGGGAAGGGGAGAGCATCCCCAATCTTGGCGTCAAGAGTGAGACCGTTTTCGTTGCGATCCAGGAAAGCAGGCACTCTCTACAGGCCCGCGGTCCGACCGAGAATGTCACCGACGAATACCAGTTCGTCGCAACGGTCTCCGAGCCGTCTCCCGACGAGGAAGTGGAGCCCAATGATCTGGCCACCGATGCAACGCCTATCAGCGCCGAATCGCCGCGTCGCGGCTATCTTGGACGCCACCATGACCTCGACCTGTACCGCTTCTGCGGCAGGACCGGACCCTACCAGATCGCCTTTTCAGCACCGAGCACCATACCTACTCGCATCCGCGTTGGTGGCGGCGATGCTCTGAAGACTCAATCGGATCCAATGGTGGTGGCAACACTGCACGAAGGCACCATCATTGCCATCGAACGCGCTGATCCCGAACCCAAACAAGGCGAACGGCCAACCGCCAGCCTGGTCGATCAGGAGTACAAGCTGCTGATCCGCCCTGCCACTCCTACGGCAGTTCTGCCCACACCCTGATTGACCTGCCGGCGGCGAGAAAAGAACCAAGGCGGGAATAAAGTCACCGGCACAACGGTTCTCTGGCTCGACAACACGTGCTCGCAACGCTAGCATCACCCGCGCGGCGGCGCTCTGCCGTCCGCGTCAACTCGACATCTGGAGAGTAGGGTCGGCGACAACCATGAAAGCCATAGAAGCCACAAACCTGTGCAAGAGCTACAGAGAAGTCGTAGCCCTGCAAGACGTTTCTTTCTCTGTTGAGAAGGGCGAAATCATCGGGCTCCTCGGCCCAAACGGGGCAGGGAAAACCACGTTGATGAAGGTGCTCACTGGCTATCTACAGCCAGACGCCGGCAGCGCGATTGTCTGCGGAGTCGACGTAATTGGCGATCCCCTCGGTGTCCAACAGCGTATCGGCTACCTACCCGAGAACGCACCGCTGTATGCCGAGATGACGGTGCAGGACTACCTGCGCATGATGGCCTCGCTTCGCAGCGTCCCCGACGAAAAACAGAGTGGCCTTCTGTCCGAGGCCATCTATGCTTCCGGCCTGGAAAAGCATCTGTTGCGCCCGATTGGCAAGCTATCCAAAGGCTACCGCCAGCGGGTCGGCGTTGCCCAAGCCATTCTCCATCGGCCAGAGTTGCTGATTCTCGACGAGCCGACCAGTGGCCTGGATCCCACCCAGATCGCCGAAATCCGTACGCTGATCAGGCGACTCTCGGCGCACTCCACGGTCGTCCTTTCGACGCACATTCTCTCGGAGGTCGAGATGACCTGCGAGCGGGTGCTCATCCTGATTGGCGGGCGACTGCAGGCCGACTCTCGCCTCGATGCGCTGCGCAAATCGGCAGCAGCGGTGGTCTCGATCGAGGGCAGTGAACGGGTGGTGCAGGCAGTGCTGTCGGAGATCGATGGCATCGAGCGAGTAGAAAGACTGGATGCCGAGGGAGGCTATACGCGGTGGCGAGTCTCGAGCATGGTGAGCAGAAACCTGTGCCCGGAGATCTACGACACTGTCCGCCGCGAAGGATGGCGGCTGGGAGAGCTCCGGCCAGAAACCCGCACTCTGGAGTCCGTTTTTCGCCAACTCGCCGCCTCTCCTGAGCTCACGAATCGAGCGGCGACCACGGCAGCGGCAGAAGCAGCGTCGGTAGCGTCCGGCCGGGAGGCAATGTTCCTGTGATGTATTTTTACTAATATTATTAAAAGGGGAATCAGTAGATACTGGCATTGAGTCTATTAAGCCATTTTGAAGATTCACTGTAGAAAGTGTTGGGGCTAATCCTACTG
>JAZDLZ010000587.1:0-10428 GCA_043801535.1 Pseudomonadota bacterium | reverse complement strand
GTCCAGGATCGCCATGCCGCTGGCTCCGTTCTCGGTGCTCCAGACCCGTTCGAGCTTGGCGGTGCTGGCGCCGCCGCTCGCCTCGATGCCGTTTTCGGCGCAGCTCGTCACCGTCACCTCGTTCAGGCTTGCACCCTTGGCCGACGAGAGCACAATGCAGTCGCTGCCGGCTTGACGAACGGTGATGTTGGTGAGCGTCGAGGCATTGGCAATCACGAGCTGTCCGTGCTCGACGATGACGTGGCGCAGGCTCGACGGTGGCGCAGTGCCTGCCAGGACGATTCTTCCCCAGCCTCCTGGTCGCTTGGCATCCGGAGCCTTGCCGGAAAACACCACCGGCGTTCCGGCAGCACCATTAGCCACCAGCGTACCCTCGACAATCAGGTCACAGTCGCCTCGACCGTCCGCCGCCGCCGCCGCCGCCGCCGCCGCATTCTCCTGGCCGCTGCCGCTGCCTTCCTCGTCGACAAAGGAGAACAGCACGTTGGTGCCTGGTGCAATGGTCAGGGTGGCGCCAGCACCGACCACCACATCGCCGGTGAGTACGACGGTGCCGAACCAGGTCGTGCTTGCCAGAGTGGTGTTTCCCACGTACTGGATCGCCGACAAATCGACCACCTGCTCTGCCTCGGAGATCTGGCCTGCTTCGTCGCGGACCTGGACGCGAAGCCGGCGCACGCCGCCGTCCGCGTACACGTGGCTGGCGATCTTGTTGGTGGCAAAGCTCGGCGGATCGCAGGTCCCGTCGGCGTCCCAGTCCCAACATATCTCGAGCTTGGCGGTTGGCGTCTCGCTGTCGCGCGAGGAGCTGGCGTCGACGGTGACCTGTTTGGCGTTGGCAATGGTGGCGGTGAACGACGCCAGTGGGTAGTCGTTTCTGATGTCGAGGAAGGCGTGGCCGGAGGTGCTGCTGGCGCCGGTCGAGTCGACAGCCTTGGCTTGCAGGACGATGAGCGAGCCAGTAGCTGCCGTCTTGGGTACGGCGTAGAAGTGCTCGTGCGGTACTCCCGTGGTCGTTCCGAGGAGAACGCCGTTGGCATAGTAGCTGACCTCGCTGATGGTGCGACCGGAAGAGGCAGTGGCGTCGACGAGGATGCGGTGGACGCGTCCCTGCGTGCTCTGCACGAAGCCTTGCGGCGTGATGAGCACGACCTCGGGCGCAGCCGTTGGCCGGCACGAGCTTCCCACGCAGGACTCGCCCGTCTGGCAATCAGCGGGTGGGCTCCATTCCAGGCACGGCTCGTCGTCGAAATTGCCGCAGGTCATCACCTGCGTGCCAGCGCAGGTAGTAACGCCGGAGGCAGGGCAGGAGCCGGGGCAGCTCACCATGCAGGCGTCTGCCTTGCACACCTCGCCGGTGCCTGGGCACGCTTGCGGCGCCGACCACTCGCGACAGAAATCGTCGTCGAGGTCGGCAACGCACGTCTGAAGCAGCGCCCCCTGGCAACGAGCCCGGCCAACCGCCGGACACTGGTGAGAGCACGTTGGCGTCCTTCCCGGCAGCGGCAGCGCCACCAGAGAGAAATCCGTCGCATTGTCACCTTGGTCGCTGTGACTGGCATCGCGGGTCAGACTCTGCCATTCGCCGCCGGCATTGGCGTTCACCCTGATCGGCGTGCCTTCGCCGGCGAATACGTCGCTGGTAGCAAAATCGCCATATCCCAGAGCGTCCACGGTGCGTCCGTGCCACCGGACCTGAATCGAATCGGGCCCGTCCTGAAAGTCTGCTGCCGCGCTGGTCAGGTCGGCGCTGTTCCGCAGCTCCTCCTTGGCAGCCGGATGGGCAATCAGGAAGCTCCCGTCGCTGGCCAGCCTCTTACCGTCGAGACCGATGCGGGCGTACACCGAACCGTCGGCCCCGTCGATTCCTACCACCTCGTAGCCGTCGAGAGCCAGACCAGCAGGACCCCACAGCTCGATGAACAGGCCGTTCCCCGCACAGTCGCCGGCAGCATCGACGCCATCCTCTACCTCTCCGGTGCTGTCGAAGGCCACCTCGTCGACGAGAACAGTTCCCGGGGTCGGGCCGAGCGTACACTCTGCCTCCTCGCACACCTCCCAGCCTGCGCAGGCGCTGGCTGCCGACCAATCGAGGCACGGATCAGCATCCCATTGGCCACAAGTGTGGCTAGCGTTGGCAGCGGCCACGCACTCGGTGACCCCGGCTGTCGGGCATTCGTCGTTGCAGTCGATCTGGCAGGCGCCTTGCGAGCAAGACGCTCCATTCGGACACGGCACTGCGCCACCCCATTCGGAGCAGGCGTCGTCGTCGAAGTTGCCGCAGGTCTCGACGATTTCCCCGTCGTAGGCACAGCGCGGCGGCTCGCCCAGCACGCAGCCGTCGGTACACGAGGACGCGCAAACGCTACCGGTACAGACAGAGCCGTGCGGGCACGGAATCGGAGTGGCCCGGTCGAGGCACTCGTCTGAGTCGTATTGCCCGCAGGAGCTGAGTCCGTCTCCGGCCGGGGTGCATACCATCGTGCCTTTGCTAGCGCACTCGTCGGAGCAGGCGCCAGAGCAGCGGCCCTCGCTGCACGACAATCCAGCGGTGCACGCCACTGGCGGTCCCCACTGTAGGCAGCCATCCCTGGTGCGACCACAACTGCGAACCGCGTCACCAACACACTGGTTCGCTCCTTCGTTCAGGCATTCGTCCTTGCAGGCGTCATCGCAGACCCCGCTGCGACAGCGTTTCCCTTGCTCGCATACCGCTGGGGGGCCAAAGTCGAGGCATGGATCGCCGTCGTGTTGGCCGCAAGTGCGAACTGCATCGCCAAAGCACTCCTTGTTGCTAGCGGCAGCGCATTCGTTGTTGCACTGGCGCGAGAGCGGCACACAATCGCCCACTTCGCACCTGGTGCCGTCGGGACAGATGGTATTGCCGCCCAGCTCGCGGCAGACATCGAGATCGAAGTTGCCGCACACCAGCACCGAAGCCTCGCCGGCACATAGCCGCATGCCAGTGGGACACTCGTCTTGGCAGGCAGGCGCGCACCCGCCGTAGAGACATTGCTCTCCGAGCGCGCACGCCACCGGCGGCGACACCTCGAGGCACGGGTCCAGATCATACTGGCCACACAGCACGAAGCCATCGTCGCCAGCGCACGATTGGCTCCCGGCAGAGCACTCGTCGGTACACCGCGGTCCTGGAATGTTATCGCCGACCAGGCCACAGGCAGCGACGACAGGAACAGTTGCGAAAGTGAGTGCAAGTAGACGAGAGAAGCTCATGTGCGACACCTCTGTACCCAGCATTACCGATCAAAGGGCCGCATATACGCCAATCAGCCCATGCCTGACAAGCACTTTTTTTCGCAGCGACGCGAGCGGTGACCAAGAAAGAACCTTTCCGGCGGGAAATCAGATGCTAGCCTTCTCGACAAAGAGGTCGCCCCAACCCCGCCGCTACCGCGGGCGCTCGACGGCTGCGCCGAGATCAGCGTTGAGGGCGGTGAGGACGACGGTCCGCTCTATCACATATGCACAAAACTTGACTTCTTGATTTTTTCGGGCCCGCCAAGTCAGTCGCCGCACTTTTTTTTGCCATGCAACTATTGGAAACCAGGGCAGAATTGCGCGAGCTGCGGTGACCCACGGCCATTTCGTGCTTGCCGACCGGTGGCTCAATGTAATACAAAGCCGCCCATGTTGCCCAAAGCCCCACCCTGTTGCGAGATGCGATTCTTTCGACGAGCAGCTCGGGTGGTTTGCGTTGCTGTCTTGGTACTCGGCGTCGAGCTAGCGGCCTCGCCGGCGCAGGGTTTTCGTACTGGTGCTGATCTCCCGGAGCTCTCGGGCAGCACTGTGCGGGTACGCTGGCCATACGACGCGATTCGCTATCGGATTGGAGGCCTGATTCCCGTCGAGCTGAAGCAGGCTGACGTCGAGGCAGCAACAACTCGAGCGTTCACTGCTTGGCTTCGCAGCAATTGCAGCCCGCTAACAGTAATTTCCGAGGGTGTTCACAGTCAGCCTGCAGTACCGGGTGACGAACGAATCACCATTCAATGGATCACCAACGGTTGGCGCGACCTTGGCTTCGAGCGGTCTGCGCCTGCGACGACCGAGGTGAGCTATCAGCTCTGGTCGGGTGGCCGTTGGCGCATTGCCGACGCTGACATCTACCTCAACGCCGACATCTTCACGTGGAGCGCGGGCGGGTCGGGTGGTAGCGACGAGCCGGTCGCAACGGCGTTCGATCTCGAGGCTGTGCTTGTCCACGAAATTGGCCACGCTGCGGGTCTGTTGGACGTTTGCGCGGTAGGCAGCGGCAGCGGCGGCAGTGACAGCGGCAGCGCGCCGGCTTGTGGTGCTGCGCATGCGGGCCTCACCATGTTTCCGGAGTACTTTGGCCCGGAGCAGCGCACCCTCGAGGCCGACGACGTTGCTGGGTACTGCTATCTGTATGCGCCGGACGCTTGCGACACTGCTGGCTGCGCTGAGGGGCTCATCTGCACCATCGACGGTTGCGCTGCGCCTTGTGACGACACGATTTGTGCTCCGGGCGAGCGCTGCGGTCCAGATGGCTGCACCACTGAGCCTTGCCAACCGGGCGACTGCGAGCGGGGCTGCGAGCACACCTGTCCCGCCGAGGCCGGCGTCGACGGCGACCCGTGCAAGCACGCTGGCGATTGCCGGAGCAATCATTGCTCGCCGCTCGGCTACTGCACTGCCCTCTGCATCGACGACAGCTCTTGTAGCGAGGGCTTCGTGTGCAACGACGAGCTTGCCGAGCCAGAGTGCGTTGCCGAGGCTGGTGTCTACGGCGACCCGTGCAACGCCATCACCGACTGCCAGAGCGGAATGTGTCTTTTGTGGCAGCGAGGCGAGTCAATGTGTACGCGTGGCTGCGCCGAGCGCGAGCCACCATGCCCAGCCAATTCGGAATGCACGTTCGTCAACGGCAGATCGGTCTGCATGCTGGGCAGCCTCGGCAATTTCGGTGACGGCGGCGGCGGCGGTTGCGCCGTTGCGCGCCCTGGAGCAGCGTCCCGCTGGTCTCGTTGGTTGCGTTCGTCCGGCTCACCCGGCGCACCTGGCCCACCTGGCGCAGCAGCTCTGCTGTTCGTCATGGTTGCGCTGGCTGGTTGCGCTGGTCGGGTACTTAGGAAGGAGCAGTAGTAGCAATGGTGGCACGATCGCGAAAAACACTAGTTGGCTATGTTGGCTATGTTCTCTTGGCGCCGCTGGCCGCACCACTGGTGGCTGCTTGCGGGTCATCGACCCCGTCGCCGTCGGACTGCAAGCAGGAAGACGACGCCTCGACTGATTCGCCAGCCAAATGCCACGAGGAAGGCGCCAAGCGGGTGAACGCTTGTGCCAAGTGCGGCACGCGCGCAGAGATGTGCCAGGACGGCACCTGGCAACCGACCAGCGAGTGCCTTGGTCAAGGCATCTGCCCGGTTGGCGAGGTAGAGACCCAACACTTTGCCCGTTGCGGAGCAGAACAGCGCATCTGCACCGAAGCGTGTGCCTGGACTCCCTGGGAGCTGGTCAAAGAGAGCTCGGGCTGCACGCCAGGCCTTTTGGGCTACGAGCGGAGCGACTGCAACAAAGGTCTCTACCGCAAGCGTTTCTGCACCGACGAGTGCCGCTGGGCCGACGAGGTCTCCGGTGACTGCGTCGAGCCCTGCGCTGGCGGTCCGCGGCGAACGACCCCGGCCGATGCCGAGGAGATCTGCATTCCGGCTGGACCGTTCATGCGAGGCTCGACGAGAGACCCGGGCGCGACCCCGGTCCGCGAAGTAGTGCTGTCGTCCTACTACGTCGACCGCTATCCGGTGACCAACCGTCGCTATCGCGAGTGTCTCGAGGCAGGAGGCTGTCCGCAGCCGAGCAGCGAATGGGCGGCCATGTACGTCGCCGACCCCGCCCTGGACAACCATCCCGCCGACTGCCTTTCCTGGGACGAGGCGAAGACGTTCTGCGAATGGGACGGCAGTCATCGCCTCGTCACCGAGGCTGAATGGGAGAAGGCTGCTCGCGGACCTGCTCCGCGGCAGCAGCTCTACGTCTGGGACGAGGACGAGCTCCGTTGCGATCTGCTAGAAATCCCCGCCTGCGGCTACGTGCCCGATCCCAATCGAACCTACGACACCGATCCGATCGATGCCGATGCCGTCGCGGGCGCCCGCAGCTATTACGGGGTCGACATGATGCTCGGCGGCGGTACCCAGTGGACCGCCGACTACTTCGACGAAAACTACTACAGCCGCGAGGAGTCGCTGGTCTCTCCGTGCGGTCCGGCAGCGGGCGAGTACCACGTGGTGCGCGGCGAGTACCGCGTCTACGCCACCGCCAACGATCACGTCACCACCCGCTACCAGGGAGCTGGCTGGTGCGGTTTCCTGGCCCGCTGCGCGCGGGACGCTGCCCCGGAATTGGGCGTGCCATCGGGCGGCAGCAGACGAGCAGAGTAGGCAACACGGCCAATGACAACCAGAGCCATCGAGGAGCGAGTCGTAAACAAAGTAACCGAGGGAGTGGCATTTGCAATGAGGGCATACAAACAGACTGCAGTAGCAACGTGTCTTGGACTTGTCTTGATAAACGGTTGCGCCGGTGACGAGCAGGATCCCGCCAACCCAGTCAGCCTGCTGGCTGGCAGCGAGGACGAAGCACCGCCGCTGATCGAGAGCGAGACTGCCCAGGCCAGGCGAGCGCGCATGAACATCACCAGCGTTGCCATGGACGGCAAAGCTCCGTGGACAGGCACTGCCCGCGAGCTGGCAATCAAGTACGTGATCGAGGACTGCGTCCGCTGGCTGCGCGTCTCGCCGGGCGGCGCACCCTTCTCGACCGAGGAGTGCAGTAGCAGCAAAATGATCGACACTACCCGGTCTGCCACCACCGCGCCAATCGCCTTGCCGCCAGTCGACAACACTGGCAAGTGCAACACCACTACCACCACGAGCACCAGCAGCACCACCTGGACCGCAGGCGGCACAAAAGCCAGCACGACCGGAGGCAAATGGACCGGCGGTACCGGCAGCACCAGCCCCACCTCGTCCAAGAGCGACCCGTGCGGTGTTGCTGTGTGCCGGGTTCAGACGTCGATTTGTGCGGCCAACAAGCTTTTGGAGCTGGCCAATTCCGTCGGAGAAACCACGGTGAACGGCACCAGCGGAAGCATCGTTATCCCGCCCCAAGACGAAGCATCCGCTGCCATGCTCGCCCAGGAAGCGTTCCTCTACGCGAGCTGGGCCGTCGGCGTGGCAGGCGAGAACCTGCGCTACGCCGCTTCCGGCGCCTCCACGATCGTCGGATCGTGCAGCAGCCAGGCGCTCAAGAACAAGCCAGCCGGCACCCAGAACATGACCTACGGCGCCCACCTCAGCGCCAGCCTCGTCGACGCCACCATGGTCGCCGACGAAGCAGGCCGCCGCGCCATCGCCAGCACCGTCGCCGTTGCCGACGCCTCGTTCTCGGATTACCGCAATATGACCGAGGCCTCGATCGGGGCTTGGACTGCGCCGTTCCTATCGCGAGCCACCGCCGGCCACATCGCCGTTGGCGGGGCGGTCGACTCCGGACTTGCGGGACACGAGGAGGGCTACTGCCCGACTGCGATGACCCCAACCGTGGCGGTGGAGACGGCGACCGATTTCATTCGCGCCACCGGACTACCACTCGCTGACCTCGGCGCTGGCCTCCCCTTCACAGAGCTATGGGAGCAAGGCGTCGAGCCCGAAATGCTCGGACCGATGATCGACCAGCATCCCCTACGCGCGCGGTTCGCCGTGCAGATGGGCGATCCATCGCTCGCCACCATGCCAGCCAACGAATTCCTCACCATCCAAGGTTTCACCGAGGACGACTTTGCCCAGGCCAGCGAATACATGCTGCAGCAAGCCAAGGCATTTGCCTTGGATCCAAACGTCGTCTTGCCAGTGTCTGCAACTGGGCAGCAGAACGGCACCTACGGTGCCTTTGACAACGCCGACTCCATCTACCCCGTCTACGTTGCCACCAGGATGACGCCGACCCCGCCGCCGCCCGAGTACTACGCCGCCTTGCTCCGCTTCTCGGCGCTGGATCCGGGCATCATGTTCGTTGGCGATAGCGATCCCATCTGGAACGCCAGTGTCAGCGGCAATCTCTCGGTGATTCCGGACGCCAACTATGCGACCGGCGGCCTGGCACAGCTACACGACTACACGAATTCGGTGTCGTCGTCGACGCTGAACACCATGATCAAGTACCCGAACAAGCTCTCGCCAGAAATCATCAACAACAGCTTGATTCAGGCAGTGTCGGCCGAGGCACTGCAGAACCAGGGACGCCTCGAGCTTTGCTACAAGACCGCTGCCAATGCCGAGACCGCCCCCATCATGCAGCCAATCCGGGTGCGAGTGTACGGCAAGGGAACCGCCAGCCCCGAGCGATTCAAGGTTGTGCGGGGAGTCTCCGGGCTCCGCTGTGCAGTCGAGGGCACGGTCAGCGGCGCTCCCTGCGATATGGCGACCTACACCCTCGCAGAACCGTATGGCACCTTCTCCCAGACAACGGACAAGACATCGGATCCCGCCGTGGGCTACGGCAGCTACGTGCAGCTTGCAATCACGGCTGATCCGAATTCGAGCGATCCATGGATCTGGCTCTTGCCCTTCTCTGATTCATTCAAGCGCTACCTAGACCTAATCAACAGATACCTCTATGTCGTCTACAACAAAGATGGCGAATCCGATGCCGCTGGTAACTACGAAGCCGTCGGCGGCCTGCGCATCATGACTCCGTTCGGCGATCCCAAGAAAGCCGAGTATCGCTGCATCCTGATTCCGTTGAACGACGATCTCGAAGCAATAGCGGCCAACAACCTCACTCCCTGCCCCTTCTTCTGTGGACGGCCGCAGCAGACCTGTGCCGGACCTGGTTTCGCCGAGCGTATCCCTCTCGAGACCGAGCTCTCGACTGACAGCGATGCCTACGAGTCATCGTGGCGCGTCTATCTCGAGCGTGCCAAACAGGCAGCCGCCTACGCCGATTCCCTTGGCGAGCAGCTTCTCGAGGCAGGTCTCGAAATGGATCGCCGCATCGAGACTGCCGAGGAGGAACTGGAGAATCTATGTGGCTGGCCAGTCAATGTGGCGAGCTACTTCTCATTCGACAACAAGTCAGCGAACTTGATTGTCGCGTGCTCGCCTGAGCTGGAAGGACAGCCTTGCGGCGCCGGAACCGCGACCAACACCGTGTGCCGGAATGGCGTGTGCGTCCCGGATCCGTTCAAGACGCTCGAGGAGAAGGGAGCCTCAGACCATACCGCCGAGAAACTGAACAAGTGCCTCACCGATCTCGGCGCCGAGAATATCGCCCTCGGCAGCAAGCCGATGTGCATCTGGGACAACGAGGGTACAGAGGACAAGGAGGGTACAAGAGAGGTGTGCGAGAAAGTGCCAATCGGGGACAACGGTGACTACTACGAGTGTCCGTTCGAGGCGAAGATTGTGAACAAGAACCCAGTGTGTGATCCGCCATGGGGCGATGAGAAGGGTCACGAAGAGCTGAAAATGGAAGTCGCGTATCCCTTGAATCTCTTCGACGAATCTGAGGGCAGCGGCTTCGCTGGGCAGCATCCATGCGCGTTGTTGCGAAAACTGCGCGACTGGGGCCATTCGCGGACAATCGCGGACAGGATCGCCGCGACTGGCTTTTTTGCCCCGCACATTCTCAGTCAGTACGCCGTGGCCGTTGGGTGGGAGGCCACAGTTGCCGACTTCAGTGCCGTGACACTCGGCGGGGAGCCGCTATTCTCCACTGGCGATCCATGGGTTCCAATTGGGACTCCGCCCGGCTCAGGGACTTGGCCTTGTCGTGGTCCCTATGACGGTATGCAAGATCCCACTAGTAGCCCGTGTCCGAGTAGGGAGCAGAGCCGATCGCTGTTCTGCAGCTACGTGGACGAAGGAGACTGCAACGGGAGTGGCGAGGATGCTGCCATCCGTCGCGCCGAGATGAACTACAGACTCGGTCGGGCGGTGCTTGCTCTTCGGATTTTCTCGGGTGTCGGGGTCGGTTCGGAATTCAAGGGACCTTTTGATCCAAGAATCGTGTTGGCGGGTGGTGGAGCGGATGGGCCACCACCCGACATTGGTCAGAAGTGGGCAGAATCTCGGACGGCCATACTTTTTGACGGTAGGCACGCAAAGACAAGTCCATTTTTCTATTATCAAGTGAATGGAAAGGACTACAAGACGACAGACGGTGAGGCAGTCTGCATTCAGCCAGCGGTCGGTCAGTCGGCGACAATCTGGCATTGGCAAGACTCTCAGTCTCCCAACCCGCTCTTCGTTGCGGAGAGCTTCGCATGTGACAACGTCCACAGTATTCCGCTCACCTTTAATCGTCATGCTAAGGAAGCGACAGTGCCGGACGCGCTCCTTGTTGCAAAGATATGGTTTGGTCTAGATGGTGCGCCGTCTTCAGGCT
>JAZDLZ010000094.1:0-3260 GCA_043801535.1 Pseudomonadota bacterium | reverse complement strand
CGTGCACCAAGACGTTGGTGCCGGCGTCGAATTGCGGGCAACTCACCGCTGCCGGTGGTTGCGAAAGCCGGTAGCTCGCCGTCCGCTTGCCATCGAGGTAGAGCACCACCTCGCCGCTCGTGGCGTCGACGGTCATCCCTGCCTGGTGCCAGACTCGCTTGGCGAGATTCCTGGCAACTGGCAGGTAGACCGGTCGCGGCGTCTTGGCGAGCAAGTCCCCGGCAAAGAAGACGAGATCCATGCCGCTGTCGTCGCCCGTCAAGAGCTCCAGGCCAAAACGGGTGCGTTCGTCGAAGCCATTGTGGCTGAAAAGGATCTGCGGCGTATCCTTTCGTTCGTCGCTGCTGTTGCCCTCGGTGTAGAACCAGGTGAAGAAGGAAAAGCTCTGGCTGCCAGCCTCGAGCGGCTGCTGGTACTGCACCGGGAGCCGCAGATGATCGCTGTGACCGTCGAGAAATACCGCGTTGCCGGTGACACCTTCGATCGCCGTGCTGCTCGTGAGCTCGCCAGTCTGCAGCGCTGCGAGCTTGGCGACCAGCTTCGCCCGCAAAGTCGGGTCTTCTTCGTTGGCGCACTCGGCCATCACCCCGCACAATTCCTCCGCGCCGGGGATGTTGCTGTAGGCAAGAGGTGCAGCCGCGCTCTCGAATCCGTACCAGAGCAGGAGCCTGGTATCCGCGTCGCCACGGGCGCCGGCAGCAACCGGGCTACCCCACAAGCCGTCGTTGGCCAGCGCTGCCTGATTATCGCGGTCGCCTTGGAGCGGCGCCATGCTCTCCACCTGGTTGGCGTCGGTGGTGTCGAACCTGATGCTCGACGCCGCATCGCCCAGCCGCTGGAAAGCGAGCTCGACGATCGGTCCGGTCTGGATCGGCGACGACGAGCCCGGATCGAGCACCGCCACCCGCAGCGATCCGTCGGCCAGACGGGTGGTGACGAGCTGCTTGCCGAACAGCGCCAGGGACGGCAGCGGGCGGGCATCGGCAAGGGTCAGTTGCTCGTCGTCGTAGACGATGTGCAGGTCGAGCACGCGGGCGGGGATCGGCGAGTAATCATAGTAGACCCACACCAAGACTTGCTGGTCGTCCTCGGCTACCAGTTCCAGGTGGAAGACCGTGGACCCCTCGCCAGCAGTCCGCGGCACGCAGATGCCGGCCCCGAGATCGACGCTGAAATCGCACCGGTGGTCGAAAGCGCAGGGCGCATTGCCGCCGCAGAGCGCCGCGGCCTGGGTATCGCTCGTCTTCTTGTGCCGCTCGAGCCAGGCGGGCAGACCATCGCCGTCCTGGTCGCGGCAGTCGTCGGCGGACCGGGTAGGCTTGGCCGTACACACCACGTCCGGGCACGCTGGCGGGCGCTGATCGGCTGGCCACCAGCAGCGCGGCCCGCCCGGCTCCTCCTCGGTACACTGGAGCTCGACCGCAAAGTCGCGGGCGCACTCGACAGCGGTACACGCGGGCGACGCCTCGCAGACATAGCCGGTGCACAGCGCGCCCGGCACCACGATTTCGTCGTCGGCGCCACGATAGCAGACCAGGCTGGGGTGGGGATCGAACTCGTCCTGCGCCTCGAGAAGCGCGAGCTCGAGATCGCGCCGATCGACCGGCGCTACTCCGTTCTTCTCCCACAAGCGAGACGACGAACCGCAGGCGGCAAGGCAGGCGAAGTGCGCGGTCTGCTCGTCGTAGGTCGGCCGCGATGCCAGTGGCGGACACCCCTCGGTACACTGCACCCAGGTATTGAGCTCGTGGACTTCGCTGAGCGACAGCGGCGCCGCACCGGCGGGCGCTGTCACCCCGACCTCCAGCAAAGACGCAATCAGTATCGCCAAGCCGCGCCTACTGGTCATGTCCAACCTCCGAGCCTACCTCTGGCCAGACCACCACCGGGGCAGCGAAATCACTACCCCACAGGAGCGCGTCGGCCGGCGGCGGGGCGAGAATCTGCTCGCGTTTCAGCAAGGCGAAGGTTGCCGGCTTGTCGGCCACCGTTTGATCGATACTGAAGCGCAGAAATAGCCAACGACCGGGACTGATAGTCGTCGTGTTGCGGGTGGACAGAATGACGATCTGGTGAGTGCCGTTCGCGTCGACCCGATACGGCTTGCCGGTGCCAGGGTGCACCAGCAGCTCCTTGCCGGCGGCGGTCACTGGCTCGCCTAGGCCGACCTGCTGCAGCGTTGCCGGGCCTTCGACCTTGACTCGCACGTCGGCCATGACCGGAAGCGGAGCTCCTGTCCCGGGCTGGTAGTCGAGAGCGAGCGTGAGCGACTGGATTCGTCCTTCGACAATGACCTTCTCGACCACCGATAGTCGCAGCGGGCAGTCACTACAATTCTCGTTGCGCGGACACATTCCATTACAAGTCCCGCCGCACCCATCGGGCGCCCCGCAGCTCTTTCCCGCGCAGTCCGGCACGCAGCGGCAGTGCCCGGCCTGGCATTCGTGCTGCGGCAAGGTGCAGGTGCCGCAGCTTTCGCCGCAGACTTCGCCACAGTCGTAGCCGAGGGACGAACACGTATCCAGACAGGCCGACGATGGATCCACGCACCTGCCAGAGGAATCGCAGACCAGGGGATCGTCGCACTCGCCGCAGCTCCCGCCGCAGCCGTCGGCACCGCAAGCCCGGTCCGCGCACACCGGAGCGCAGGGCGACGGCCCACCGCTGCCTGGACGTCCGTCCTGACAACCAGTGCTCGCGAAAACGAGCGCCAGCGCTGCCGGTGCGAGGAGGCTGCCAACCGTTGACCTCGGGCTAGACGTGGCAGACAACCAGGCTCCGGCACTCCGGCCCCGGACTCCGGGAAGAATGCGCCCACTGTTATTATGAAGAGGAAGGATCACGAGAACCTCGAGAATGATTCGAGTTGCCGAGTCGGAAACCACGACACTGGTGCGAAGTGGCAGCCATCGTCCGAGCCGACGGCCACGAATTCACTGGCTGCGCAAGCTACGAGCATCGTGGCGACACGCTCGCGTGCCGCCGAGACTAGAGCGGCAGGATATTCGCCAAACCGTCAGCTCGCGTCAAGCCCATTTCGCGACCCCCAAAACGGCGGCAAGATTTTTGCGTTTCGACCGCGACCGCGATAGTCGACCGCGACCGCGACCGCGAAGGATCGACCGCGACCGCGTCCTGTGCCAAATACAAACGACAGATTCGTTTGTAATTACAAGAACATCCCATCTGCAAGAACCGCCGGATGAAGACATAAATGGCACGGGCCCAGAGTCCAATCGGACCCGTATCTCGTATGCCTT
>JAZDLZ010000054.1:0-2407 GCA_043801535.1 Pseudomonadota bacterium | reverse complement strand
GGCATCGCAGGCGACATCCGTGCCCGGGCAGTCAGCGGAGCCATCGCCGCCGGTGTAGCTGTTCGAGCAGCTGTGCCAGTTCATCGAGCCCGAAGTGTCGAAGGCGATCAGCAGCCGCGCCTCGATGTCGGCATCGATTGGCGCGGGCCGCGGTGCTTCGTCGCCGTCATTGGCCGAGTGACAATCGGGATCGACGCCAAAATCGACCAGCGCGTCGCCGTCATTGTCGGCGCCGTCGGCACAGGCAGGAAGGTCGGGATCGACTGGCGGAGCTCCCGAGCACAGGGACGGGTCGCCGGAGTAGTAGCAGGTGGCAGTAGTGTTCGACGCCGCTACTCTCGGCGTGAGCCCGGAACGGTAGCCGATTTGCGCCTGATTCTGGAAAAGGCCTGGGTCTCCCAGGCGGACTGTGAGCGACACTCCCCCGGACTCGCTGGAACCGAGGTTGCCGAGATCCCAGGTGACCTTCCCACCGGAATAGACACCACCACCGGTCGAGGAAACGTAGGTCATCCCGGCAGCGAGAGTGTCCTCGAGCGAGGCGCCAATCGCCACTCCCGGTCCCGAATTGAAGAAGACGAACGAGTAGGTGACGACGGGATTTCCGGTCACTGACGGACCGTTCTTGACCAGGACCACCGACGGTTGCCCGTAGTCGGTGGCGCAGTCGGCCTCGAAGAGCGAGTTGAGAAACAGCCGTGTCCCCTGAGAAGTGGGATTCGCCGAAATCGGCAGCGTCGTAGTGTACTCGTGACCACCGAGGTAGCTGACCTTGCCTTGCGCCAATTCCGGGGCACAGTACTCGCTCAGGATCGAGCACGAACCGCCAAAGAATCCGGTCATCCATACGTCGCCGACTCCGGTGCCATCGCCCTGGCTGCTGATCATGACGATGTCTTGGTCGAGGTAGTGGTCGCCAGTAGGCAGCGAATAGGCAGGCTCCGACCCGCCCACCGAGCGAAACTCGCCGTCCAGTTGGGCGAACGGGAGGTCGGCATTGTGGAAATCGTAGTCACGCGGCGCTGGCTTGAAGATCAGGAAGCCGGCCGGAGTGAGAAACTTGCCAAAGAGGTTGTTCTCGATGGCATTCACTGCCTGACACTCGGCAAACAGGTGCACCGGAAACTGGAGGAAATCGCGATACTCGGCGACGACCTCTTGACCGAGAGAGGTGTTGGCATCGGTCACCGCCCAGTGCATCGACATCATCTGGCAATAGACCGGATCGCCATCCTCGTCGAAGAGGTCGCCGTCGTGGTGACTGGTGGTGGTCGGTCCGGCGACCTCGCTGGGGTCGAGCATGTCGGGACCGGTATCCAGCCAGCCAGTACTCCCGGAGGAATCGGGAATGCCAGCGGCCTGCACGTATGCCCGGGCAATGGCTTGATTGCCGTCGGCGAACATGGCGATCGTTGGCGCTGCCACAAGCCGCCGCCGGACATAGCCGGCAAACGAATTCGTCGCCTCGTGCACTCTTGTCGCCGGCCTGGTGCTCTGCCACTGGTCGACGATCACCCGCGCCGCCGTCGCGCTGCCTTGCTCGACGACAAACGGCCCACCACGATAGCCGTGATCGGCAATCGTCGAGCCGGACTGAACATCGGTTGCCGAGGCAACGAAATCCGCTTCGCCGTAGGTCTTGCCTTTCTTGATAACCCAGTCGACTGGAATTCCGGCGAGAAGCAGTTGATACACCAGACCATAGGCCGAGAACATTCCTTGGTCCTGGTAGGTCGTATCCATCGGAACAATCAACGATCCGCTGGCAAAGGTCCGCTCACCACCGCTGCTACTGCTGCTGCTGCTGCTGGTGGTGGTTATTGCCGATCGCGCGACCGATGGCGATGCTGCCAGGCTGGGCTTGCCAGACGTGCTTTCCCGCTGGCAACCGCCGATCGCATTGACGGTGAGGCACAGACCCAGCGCAATCCGCAAGATACGCGAGAACGCCGGGCGCACCGCGAAAGAACGCAGGTACTTCAGTCGCGTCGCGAAGCGCATGGCAAAGCTCCTCTGGTGAGACTGCCTGGCGCCGCAACCCGAATCTGGTGGATGCCGGACGAGCGTTTCCTCATACGCGAAGAAACGGGAAGACGGAAGAACAGACAACAACCGCTGGGCGAGCCAGGAAGTGGCGCTCACTCAACCAGTCTAGCAAGGAACGAATAATTATTGTGTGCCAGCTTGCAGGAAAATTTGGACCAGACAAGTCGCCCGAAGGGCTCCAATCCGCCCTCGGATCGAGCGGACGGTGACACTCCCTTGGCGCGGCTCACGCCGCTCCTAAACTCTGCCGGATGCCGGCCGACCGTTGCCTCGACCGGCACACGCAAAGAAACGTGAGGCAAGTAGTGCTGGAAAGCTTCCCGTCTGGGAGGGGTGTGATCGTTGCTCGTTGGTCCCCGTC
>JAZDLZ010000026.1:0-3957 GCA_043801535.1 Pseudomonadota bacterium | reverse complement strand
ACAAAGGGGGGCATGCCAGAAACGGGGACGCGGAAAGGATCCAGTCAGTAGAGAACGGAAAGGACCGTCGATGGCGGCAGCTTCTCTCTCGGATCACCCTCATTTCGCTCATGCCTCCCGGGCCGCGGTTCGGGCAGTCGTGCAGCGCGACCCTCCACTACTACAAGAGCCCGCCTGGAAGGCGTTTTGAGACAGGGGAAATGCTGTCAATGCAAAAAAGTGGAAATCGACAGCTCGCTGATGCCGAGCTCCCAGTGATCAATCGCTGCTGGCACACCCGGCACGAGCAGGGAGGCGAAGTGAGTGTGGGCCGGACGCATGTAGTCAACGATCGCCCTGGCCTGGCGGCGCTGGGTGTCGGTCAGCGGGACGCCGACCTCGATGCTGAAGGCATAGCGAGCGAAATCGTTGGAGGGACCGAGGATCCAGTCGACACCGAGCTCGGACTCTCCAAGGACGAGTGCATCGCTGGAGAAGGGCAACACGGCGACGGCGTCGATGCCGAGGAAGAACCGGATGGCGTTGCGGATGCCGGCTGCCGTGCCTTTCTGGCGGTACATCTGGACCAGCATGGCGGCCAGGCGGCGTTTGCCGAGGGCATCGAGGTCGAAGGAGAACGGATTCCCGAGGTCGGCCAGGATGACATCCAGGAAGGCCTCGGGCGCACGCTCGAGGTCGAAGAGGTCCGGGAAGCGGTCGCAGTCGGCGAGGAGCAAGTCGGTCACCTCTTGCAGGCAGGCGATGAATCGCCGCAGGTCGCCGGTCTGGTCGATTCGCCGGTTGTAGCGAGGGAGCATCTGCCAGAGGTCGAAGCGGCGGGATGCAGGACGCGGCGGACGGAACCCGGCAAAGGTGGTCCGGTCGAATGGGGCGAGGACAGGATTGCCGGCGAGATCAGTAATGCCGACTGCCCGGATTTGGTAGAAGACGTCGGGGGTCATCTCGGTGTCGAGGGTGAGCTCGACGACCGTGGAATCGACCAATGCCGCAATGGCTGCGATAGGGACTGCTGGCGCCTGGAACGCGGCAAACACGAAGCCGGTGCCGTCTGCCGGCAGGGCAACGGGTTCGTCGAAGCCAACCCGCACTGTGCGCTGGCCGGTCGCCTGAGCAGCGAGAATGCGCGGGGCGGTCCGGTCCTCGACCACAAAGCGGTAGCTCTCATCGAGTGTGTCCGCTCCGCCAGTGATGGCCGAGACAACCCGGACCAAGACCGTGGCTTGGCTGGCGAAGTGCAGGGCGGGATCAAGAACGACTCGCAGAGTGTCCGCGGTCTCGACTACCGCCATGGAGGGACCCGCGAAGGCTGGCTGGGTGGCTGGATCCAGAGTTCCGTCGAAGGCAAGTATGCCGTCCACCCAGATCCGCGTGGCAGCACGGTCAATGCCATCCGAGCCGGGGTCCATGAGCTCGAGCGCCACCTGCGAATCAATGGGGACGCTGGTTTCGCCCGGGGCAGGGTCGCGGTTGATGAGCAGCGGCCGTGAAGTGGCCGCGGCAGCAGCGACACTCTCGACGAAGAGCACTGGCAGCTCGAGCTCAGCCACGTTCCACCTCCACGAGCTCGAGCCGCACGCCGATGGTGTGGACCCCGACCAGCTTGGAGACATTGGCGGCGAGGTCGGTGATCTGGCGCTCCTTGCCCGGTCGTCCAGTCACCGAGGCGTACTTCGTGCCGTCAATGACGATCGCTGCCTCCCAGGCGAGGCCATCTGGAACGTCAGCCGGAATTCGCAGGCGGAGTCCGGCGCGTACCAGGTCCACGCCGGTCAGATCGACGTCCTGGACGGCCTCGGCATGGTCGCCGGCGCCGAGGTCGAATCGGCGGCCAGGCTCCTCGTCACCCAGCACAAAGACGTGTTGGCCAGAAACGACCGGAGTGCTCGCGGGAAGGATTCGCCCTTGGCCAATGCCGAGGCGACTCCTGAAGGCATCGAGCTCCACGTCACACCTGCCTCAGTAGCTCGATGTGATCGAAGAAAGCGCGCCTGGTGACGTCCTTGACCATCACGCCAAAGCCGGCCCGACCCGAGGTGAGCGGCTGCGAGCCGCTGTTGATGCCGACCGCGTCGTCGATGAGCTCGACCATGCCAGGCACGGGCTGCCAGGAAGGCGCACTGCCGAGAGGATGGGCATCGAGGTCGTTGCGAAAGACCTTCAGCACCACGTCGCCGTTCAGGTTGGCGATCACGTCGAGCCGCAGATGCAGCCAGGTGCCAGGCGTGAAGCTCTCGCCGGAGGCGAGGAGCACGCCGGGTCCCTCCGAGTCAGGTATGCCGGAACCTACCCTGCCCTTGCGCAGTACGATGCGGTGCGGATCGTCGTCGGAAAGGCCGAGCAGGTAGGCAGTATCGTTCACCGAGGTGCCCTGGCAGCACATGAACAGAAACGGCGAGAATCCAGTCGGTCCGCCGCTCGGTCCTCGCTGAAGGCAGCCGCGGATCGAGCCACCCTTCGCCATCGGCGCGAAGTCGATGAGGTTGGCATACAGAGCCACCGCCCCTTCGACGGCGGCAAGCGAATTGAAGGCAAAGACGAAGCTGCCGCCGCCGGGTGGTCGAGCGATTCCGGCTGTCACGCCCCGATCAACGGTCGCAACGTCGAGCCCATTGTTGAGATAGCTCCAGTCGATCTGTCCCATGTTCTCGTCTCCTCGCTTTCAAGTCCACGGCTTGCTCAGACGGTCACAGCCGCCACGAAGCCGCTCTCGAAGTCCTCGTGCTGCGCTCCGCCGTCAAAGATGGCGACCACCGCGGTCGCGTCGTCCCAGGTCCAGACGAAGTCCTGGTTTGCCGACCAGCACTTCTCGAATCCCTCACTCGCCTCGTCGGCGAATACGGCCACCGCCGACGAGATGGCGTCCCACGAGGTCGCGAAGGTGTCATTCTCCCAGCCAGCCTCGAATGCCTCCACCCCCGACCCCTCCTCGGAACCGTCGCCGAACGGGCACGCCTCGACTTGCCCGGATGGCAACTCGATCAGGAAGACGTCGTTGTCCCAGGCCTCGCTGAAGTCCTCGACGCCCTCGACGAACGGATCGAAGAACGCGAGGACCAGGTCGCCGACCTCGAAGCCGAGCGCGAGCTCGTACCAGCGCTCGAAGTCCTCCCAAGCCCGCGGCGGGTCTGGACCGAAGCCAGCGATGCGCTGGCCGGCGACGAAAGTGACGAACGTCCAGTGGGCGGCCTCGCCAGGACCAGATCCCGGTTCCTCGAAACTCGGATTGAGCACGCCAGCCAGCCCGGCCATCAGAGCAGCCCTCCGCCGTCGCCACTGTGGAGCGTGACCGCGCCCAGCACCGGGAAGTCCTTGATGCCGAGCTTCACGTCGGCGGGCAGGCCATTGAGCTTCAGATCGCCATGCAGGTCGCCGAGCTTGCGCACGCCCTCGGTGTCCCGGATGACGTTGAACACGTCAGACCAGGCCACCTCGCCGGCAGGATTGCCGCCGGCGTCCTTGATGTTGAAGCCGAAGTCGACGAGCGGATTGGGCGTGCCATCCGGCTCGCTCACCCGGAACATCGTTGCCAGATTGGCCTTGATGCGTTCGCGCACCGCCGCTGGAGCGTAGCCCTGGCGCAGATAGACCCGCGCTTCGACGTCGATCCTCTTGTACACGGGGTTCTGCACGTTCACCTGGAAGGTCAGGGTGCACGGGTAGACCTCGGTCACTTGCTTGAGCACGAGGTTCTTCAGCGCCGGCGTGGGCATCCCGCCGCCCTGCGGCACGACGAACAGGATGCCGCTGTTCTCGGCAATGGACGGGTCTTCGTTGGAGGTGAGCATCAGTGCCCGGGCAACGCCTGGCAGGCGCCGGGCGTTGATCTCGAAGTCCTCCCTGGAGACGGAGCGGGTGAGCGCCCGCAGGCTCTCGGGTGCGAGGAGCTTGGCCTTGGCGATGGACTCGCGATCGGTGCCGCCGGATGCTGGCTCGGGATTGGTGACCGAGACCTGGACG
>JAZDLZ010000025.1:0-2955 GCA_043801535.1 Pseudomonadota bacterium | reverse complement strand
TGCTGCGGCGAGAATAGCACCTCGAAAGAGGAATGGAACAAGGAACTAGGGACTAGGCACAAGGGACCGGGAACAGCACGACCAACGGCTTTTGTTCACACCCCTTGTCGACGGTGATGTCCCATAGCTCGAGCCGGTCGTCACTCGTTTGCAGGCACAGGAGTCCTCCGGTTGAGGACGTTGAGCCGTGGACGCCTCGTTGCTCGACTGCCTGCCGCCAGTTGGCTGGTACATGCTCGGAGCCCGATAGTGAAGGAGCATCGAGTCGGCTCCAGCCAAGGTGAGAAAGCACTTCGGGCGGGGAGCGCAGCAGCACCGGGGCTCGCCAGAAAGGCATGCCGCTCTTGGCATCCCAGAGGCGGATGGTACCGTCGATGCTGCTGGTCGCAACGCGTGTGCCGTCGAGACTGAAGCGAATCGCCGAGACTTCGCCGCGATGGCCGCGTAGAATTCGTTGCCTGCCGCCGTTTCTCGGGTCTAGTAGTCTGGCTGTGCCATCCGAGCTGGCGATGGCGAGTCGGTTGCCGTGCGAGCTGAACGACAGCGAGCCAAGAGATCCTCCGGCGACATCGCTGCCGTGCCGGTCATCCTCTACCACGCTCGAAGTCCAGGTTCGCGTGTCCCACAGGCGAACAACTCTGTCGTCGCCGCTCGAGGCGAGAATGCGGCCGTCTGGGCTGAAGACGATGGCTTTCACGATATCGCTGTGGCCGCCGAGCAACCGTTCTTCTGCGCCCGTGCCTACGTCCCAGAGGCGGATTGTCTGGCCGTCGCACGTCGCTAGCAAGGCGCCGTCTGGGTTGAAGGCAAGGCACCTCACGGCCTGGGTCTGTCGTGGCAGGGGAGGGGTCTTCTCCAGCGAAGTCGCAAGATCCCATAGTCTGACACGCATGTCGCTGCAACCTGACGCGAGAAGCCTGCCGTCGGGACTGAAGGCAACGCTCAGCACGAAGTGAGGGTGCGGCAGCGGCACGCGTTGCTCTACGCCGGAGGCGACGCTCCATATGCGGACGGTCTTGTCGCGGCTGCCCGAGGCCAGGAGCTCGCCGTCGGAAGAGAAGGCGATACTGCCGATCTGAGCGGTGTGACCGCGCAGCGTGCGTTCTTCGTGCCCGCTTTCTATATCCCAGAGACGAATAGTCGTATCGAGGCCGGAAGAAGCGATACGGCGCCCGTCCGGGCTTGTGGCGATGTCGTCGACCCTCGAGAGGTGACCAGCAGCGGAGAGCTGGCGCTCGTCTCCGACAAGGCGCCAGAGCCGGGCCGTGCCGTCGTAGCTGGTCGAGGCAAGGCGGGTGCCGTCGGGGTTGAAAGTGACCTCGGTCACGACATCCGTGTGGCCAGCGAGAATCCGTTCTCCCTGCTCACGAATGCCGGAGGCGTCCGACGGCAGATTCCAGATTCGGATCGTCTTGTTCGTGTCCCCCGAGGCTAGCACTCGACCGCCGAGCCCGAACGCAACACTGGTCACGACGCCGGTGTGACCAGTGAGGACTAGGCTCTGCTTGCCCGTCTCCACGTTCCAGAGGTGAATGGTTCGGTCACCGATTCCGCCGGCCAGCGATGCTCCATCCGGACTGAATGCCAGCCCGAAAACCGAGCCACCGAGACGATCGAGCACTCGCTGCGTGGCTCCGGTCGTCACGTTCCACAATCGCACCGAGTGGTCGAGAGCGCTCGAGGCAAGCAGGCGTCCGTCGGGGCTAAAGGCGACGCGATGGACGGGCGCGGTGTGGCCAGACAGTGTACGCAGCTGTGCTGTGCTGCGCGCATCCCAGAGTCGTACCGTGCCGTCCTCGCCCGACGAAGCGACGAGCTGACCGTCCGGGCTGAAGGCGAGACCGTAGATCGCGGAGGGATGACCAGTGACGAACGTGGCGGATCCCGCCGCGAGGTTCCACAGCGCGAGCTGACCGGCGAGAGCTCCAACCGCCAGTTGCCTGCCGTCGGGAGAAAAGGCGAGTGGCCAGGATCCGCTGCCGCGTCCGCGCAACACCCGCAGTGCCAGAGTATCGACGTCGAGCAGGCACACGGTCCGCTCTTCGTCCGACGTGATCGCGAGCGTTCGCCCGTCCGGGGAGAACGCGGCACCTTGGGCTGATCTGCCTAGCTCCTTCCGCCATATCAACGGATTGCGAGAAAGCCGCGACCACAGCGCTCTGCCGAGTAGCGAATCCTGTGTCTGCAGAGAACCGCGTAGCTTGGCGCGCGCTTCGAGAAGGTCGCCGCGGGCTAGCGCGGCCCGCGCCCCCTCCCTCTGTGCCTCGGCCTCGCGAATCTCGGCTCGTTCTTTCGCCCGGCTCGTTTGCTGCGCAACCAGGAGTGAGGCGATTGCAACTCCCACCGCCGCGACGAGGGCGCTTGCCAGCGCCACCCGGCGTCGGCGACGCCGGGTCTGCTCCCGCCGCCGGCCGGAATCCACGAATTCGACGACAAGCCGGGGGGGCCTTCCCCGACAGCGACCGAGCTCGAGCCGGGCTTCGGAAAGCGCCGCACCTTGCCATAGCTCCTCCCTCCTCCTCCCGCGTCGCTGCCACAGCTCGGCGGCCTGCCCGATCTCCGCCAGGAACACCATCTCCTCCCGGCTCTCCTCGATCCAACGCGCCAGCTTTCCCCAACTGTGGATCAACGACTCGTGCACCAAGTCCAGCACTGCTTCCCCGTCTTGCCCACCTTGTCCTCGGCTCACCGTGAGAAGCCGCGCCTGCGTCAACCTGCTGAGGACTTCCTGGACTTCGCGCTGCCTGTTCGGCTGGTGCAGGTGCTGCTGTCCGGGCTGGCGCTCGGGCTGCTGCGCTTCCGGTTCTCCCAGTCCTTCGACTGCCTTGGCGACGGTTGTCACTCGGCGAGTCCCCTCGGGTGTCACCAGTCGAAGAAGCAGCTCGCGGGCGATCTTGGCCTGGTTGGGCGTCATTGCCGCCAGCACGCCGTCGGCGTGCTCGGCCAAGGACCCAG
>JAZDLZ010000014.1:0-4886 GCA_043801535.1 Pseudomonadota bacterium | reverse complement strand
TTCTTCTGCATCGACCTGGCGACGAGACAGGTCGAGATTGCTGGCATCACTGCCAACCCGGATGGCCAATGGATGCTGCAGATTGCTCGCAACCTCACCGACGCAGAGGAAGGCTTCCTGCGAGGCAAACGCTACCTGATCCTCGACCGCGATCCGCTGTACACCGACGCGTTCCGGCAGCTTTTGAAAGCGAGCGGCACCAAGCCATTGCGGCTTCCTCCGTGGTCGCCGAATTTGAATACTTTCGCCGAAAGATTTGTATTGTCCATCAAATCGGAATGCCTGGATCGACTGATTCTCCTCGGAGAGAGCCACCTTCGCAACGCGGTGCGGGAGTATCTCATCCACTATCACGAGGAGCGGAATCACCAGGGGCTCGGCAACGAGCTCATCGTGGCGCTTCAGCAGCCCGCCAACACCAATGCTCCGGTCGAGCACCGGGAACGGCTGGGCGGCATTCTCAAGTACTACTATCGCCAAGCGGCGTGAACCTTTTTCTCATCGACGGGTGGCGGCGCTGAGCCGGAGTAGCAAAGGCAGAGTTGTGTGCCCTGGGAGCTCATTGCGTCATCGAATACAAATTGGCCGGTAAACCTGCCGGCGAAGCTGTTGGAACCCGCCATGTCCGGGTCCGATTGCCATGGAAAACGGCCATCTGGACCTTGAGTCCGTGCCATTCATGTCTTCATCCGGTGGTTCTTGCAGATGGGATGTTCTTGTAATTACAAACGAATCTGTCGATCGTATTTGGCACAGGACGCCATTGCGCAGTCTGCCCTCATCCATTGCCTCGCGGCGATGCCGCGCTTGGTTGGTCGGAGGTTCCTCTGTGATTTCGGGCATGTCGCAAATGCGCCAGGGATTCTCCGGAATGTGGTGATACGTAGCAGGGACAGATGCTCCCGGTCTACCTGGAAGGGATTGGTTTCTCGGCATCTGACACTGGACGAGCATCCTGGTGGAACAATTCGGATCCGTTGTTGCCGCTCCAGTAGCCTCCGCCAACAACAATCACTCTCCCATCGAGCAGCAACGTTGCGGTGTGCCAAAGCCGTTGCTTGTTCATCGACGGTGCAGGACTCCAGGTATTCGCTTCGGGATCATAAACCTCGGCACTCGAAAGAAAGCCGCCAGTCTTGGAAACATTGGGATCAGGAAAGGAATAGCCGCCCGCAATCAGCACTCTTCCATCCGATAGAAGCGTCGCTGTGTGGTAATAGCGGGCATTCGTCATGCTTGCCACTTCGCTCCAAGTGTTTGTCATCGGATCGAACAGCTCTGCACTGGACAAGGCAACCAGGTCGTTGTGAATGCTGCAGCCACCAGCCACCAAGACTTTGCCGTTCGGGAGCAGCGTCGCAGCATGGTATCCCCGCGTGCGCGCCATGGGTTGGGCGCTGGTCCAAACATCCGCCGCCGGATCATACAGCTCCGCACTTGATAGGAAACCGCCAATGCCGTTGCCACCAACCACAAGCACCTTCCCGTTCGAAAGCAACGTGGCCGTATGATCCCAACGCGCATCATTCATACTGTCAACCGCGCGCCAAGAGTTTTGCACAGGGTCGAATAGCTCCGCGCCGGTCAAGTAGCTGCTATTGTTGTTGCCGCCGGCAACGAGAACCCTTCCGTTCGGCAGCAACGTCGCGGTGTGGGAGCCGCGCTCGTTGGTGAGGGACGGCGCGATTCTCCAAGTCATAGTTCCAGAATCGAAGAACTCGGCGCACGATGTGTATTGGCCAAGCGCGTGGCCGCCGGTTATGAGAACGCGGCCATCCGATAGAAGCGTGGCCGCATGATTCCAGCGTCCGCACATCATTTGGTGCAGCGTGCTCCAGATGTTCGTCGATTGGTCGAACAGCTCTGCACTAGAGAGGATGTGTTCAGAGGTCTCGGAAAAGCTTCCGCCGGCGACTAGAACCCTGCCATTCTGGAGTAGCGTCGCAGTGTGCTTCCGGCGAGTGTGTTTCATTCCAATCTGGTTCCACTCCCCGGTGGCAGTCCGACTACTCATTCCTGCCTTGTTGGATGGTCGCTCGATGGCTCTTTCCGGCAGTCGCTCACTGCAACCGGGTACAAGAAGCAACAGCAATGTGCCCCAAAGCGCGCCACTTGGGATCGAGAAACCGCATGCTCTCCTCTTCCGACGTATCCTCCAACGCATCGTTCTTACTCCAGCTATCGTCCTTCCCCCAACCGGATGGGGCCGTTCATTGGGAAGCCGAGTCTCTGTGAGCGGGCAAAGCAGCGGCAGCCTACCTCTCAATGGATGCTGTTCCAGCATCTCGCTGGTCTGTTGGACCTGGACAGTAGACAGGAAACACTGAGCCTATAAACTCGTTCTGCTCAATCGTACGACCAGACAGCACCCAATTGCCGTTTTCTCTTCGGTAGACAAAGAATCCCTCCACGCCCCACACGTCTACCGCCCAGACTATTGCCTCCTCTTGGTTTGGGGCGATCCCGACCCGACTGACGGACACAGAAAACACGGGGGAGTAGTCCCGTTCGCCAGGCCGGTTGTCGATCAATCTGCCTTCTGCTTCGTAGGATTGCGGAAACAGTACATGGGCAGGGACAAAAGGAAAACGGATCTTGGGGCATACGGGCACAGCATCAAGGCAGAGGTTGGCTTGACGATAATCGGCCAGTGTTGACGTCAGAACACTCGTCTCGCCACTTGGGTCACTGGCCAGGTAGTTCCCGAGCGCCCTGTGGTCGTAGACGTATACAGGAAGCATACACGTCTCTTCCGCAAAACCGCCGCTCTGCTGCATTGTGCCAAGAGCAGCCGAAATGACGTCGCACTCAATCGACTCCTGCGCCTTCCGGATTGATCGAAACTGGCCACACAGATCAGGTGGTTGACGAAGCCCGAGGATAGCAAAAAGGGCCAAGATGCAGAGAATCGAAGCAACCACGAGGAGTCTCCAGATCATCATTCCGGTATCCTCCGCAGCGGAGCCGACGGCGTGCTGGGACTCATGCTACCTCAGAAGTCTCCACATTGCCGGTCTGGGCGTTGAAGGCGACACTGGCCCTCAGCACGCCCTTCTCGTTGATCCATTGTGCCATAGCTATTGCTCTCTTTTCCTGATGGGTCTGGGCCTTGGTGCCTACACTCACAGTTGATCACACCAAACAAAAGCGATTCCATCAGCTCAGAGGTATCCTGGATCCACCAGTCAAAATCGGCATAGGGTCCCGAAAGATCCATGCGTTGACCGACGCACTTTTTCTGTCTCATGAGCTCATGCCAGATAACGTGAATAGATTCTCTAACGACTGAATCCATCAATGCTTGGCAATTATTGTGGTTCTGATCGCAAGCGGAGTATTCCTCGGGCGGAATCTTAATCTGTCGAGTCGTCGAACTAAATGCTGCGCAATCGTCTTCCCTTGCCATTTCGGTAACCCGCATCGAGACGGAATCCTCAAGCCCGGGCGGCATTGGGACAAGGGAGGTGTAGTTCCATTGCCAAAAGACCCTTTTCAACGTCTCCTTGAAGACCCAATTCGGGTACGGATCAGCCCCTACGACTTTTTGTCGCCACAACCCCGTGATACATGAGGAAAGCGTAACCGACGTTGTAAACATGTCCGAAGGGAATTCGCCTCCTGGATCACTGAAATTAACAGGGGATTGCATTGCATATATCCATTGCGACACGCCGTCGGTTCGGACTGGGTCCTTGGAAATAAAACTGCCCACTGAGGAGTCGTAGTATCGAGCTCTGAAGTAGCCAATACCAGCAGGGGCAAGATCATGATCCCAGCGGCGACCAGTGAACTTCCATTGTTCGCCTTGCATTTCCCCTGTTGCCTCACTGTTCCCGAACGCATCATAGTTGGATTGACCGACGACAACACCTGCCTCACTACTGGAGAGGCCAACAATCGAACCGAGCGCGTCGTGAAGATAGTAGCCGTGTCCAACGTCGCTAGTCCTTGAGACAAGCGCGTCAGGCGCAGTCGGATCGTGAACCAGTGTCGAGCGTCGGCCGAGGTCGCGGTACTCGGCAAGTTCCTCGGTTCCATTCAGAAGGATGTCGTGGGTTCCTTCGGAGTCCTCGAGCCTGATACGTAGGCCCGCGGTGTCGTACGCCATTCGATTGACCACGCCATTGGGAAGCCTGACTTGACTCAGCCGGTTGTCCAGATCCCACGAGTATTCCGTCACGCCATTAGGGGCCTGTTTGCGAATGCGATTGCCGTTTTCGTCGAAGTCGAAGGTCGTCATGCCGGTGGAATCGGCCACAACCCGAAGTTGGTCAAGGCTGTCATAGGAATAGGTGGTGAGCTCCTCTCTGCAATTCTCGTCGCTCCGCCCGTCACAGTCGTTGTCGAGCCCGTCGCACCCCTCAACGGCGCCGAGATAGATCGAGGGATCCGTTGAGGCACAGTCGGCCTGCTGTTTGCCACAACTCCCCACTGTCGTTCCGTAGCCATCGCCATCTGTGTCGTCGCAGGCAGGAACACAGGCGGGGTCAACAGTTCCAGGGCATGGATCACAGGCGTCTCCTCTCGAATCCAGAGGCGTGGCGTGGACATCATCCCACCGTCCGTAGGGGTCCCAATCGGCAACAAAGCCAACTGTTCCCGTGAGGTAGCTGGCGTCCTCTGCCTGTAGGATCGAATCCGGACCGTGATAGACCCGCATCCGGGGACCGTCTGCCTCGACCGTGTAGTGTCCCTTCTCTCCGTAGCCAAGCGCGCCTCCGGTCGTCGCCAGTATCGTCGTTTCAGTTCCACTCACCTTCTCGAGGCGACGATAGCCTCCGGAGGCGCTGGTCACGAACCGATAGAGGTGTTGATTGTCGCTCGCCCTGAACACCATCCCCATTGCAGCCCCACCGCCGCCGATTTCCGAGAGCGTCGCCCGGAAC
>JAZDLZ010000006.1:0-4776 GCA_043801535.1 Pseudomonadota bacterium | reverse complement strand
CCCTGGTTCCACCTGCCTCCGACGCGGAGGCCTGCGCCGCCTCCTGCATTTCGGGTCGGGTCGATCCGCTCCGGTACCCCGCCGACTTCCCCAAGGAAACCGGCGCCGTGGTCCCGCTGTGTGCCTTCGATGGCTCGACCGCCCGCACCTCGGGCAAGTGCAAGGCCAACGAATGCTGCACTGGCGCGGACGGCGCCGGAGTGGCGCCAGTGGCAGGAGAATGCCCACTCGTGTTCTCTGTCGGCTCGGACGGCGATGGTATGTCAATTGCCATCGTCGACGGAGTAAAGGCTCTCCTCACCGGCACCATCATGGATGTCAACGCCAGGGTGCGCCGCGACGACGGCGAGCTCTCCGAGACCGGCATCGACACTGCCTGCTTCATCAAGAGCGTGGTTCCGCAGAGCTACGAGAATTCCGCTGGCTGTGCGTCGGCACCGGCGAAGGCAGACTTGACGACCGAGCTGCCTGGCCTCGATGGTTGGAAGGGAGTTGCACCCGGCACCAAGGTGTTCTTCACGGTGACGGCGCAAAACACTAGCTGTGCTCCTCCCCTGACGGAAGCCAAGGTCTACGAAGCCTACATCGATGTGATGGGCGACGGCTTTACCGTTCTCGACACGCAGACAGTGACCATCCTGGTTCCGCCGAGATCGGTGCAGTAGCGCCGGTCGCCACAGACCATGCGTTTCTAGAGCACCGATCGGTGCTCTAGGCACGAGTGCTGCACAGTGTCGATTCATCGTGTCCTCTGCCGGGGAGAGCAGCAATGGCGTTCTTCGACAACCGCCTGGCCGGATCGAGAAACTGCTCGAGCTCTCGGTCTTTCTGTTCCTCATCGTTCCGTCGCTGGTGCTGCCATTCCTCTTGCACGTCGAGCTCGACATCGGCTTCAGCGAGTTGGCGATTGCCACCATTCTCCGGGACATCGCCCTGGTGCTGCTCGTCCTCTTCTTCCTTTGGAGGAACGAAGAGCCGCTTTCCCGAATCGGCTGGGTGTCCAAGTCAGTAGGGCGTGAGGCGCTGATTGGCACGGCGCTCTTTGTCCCGTTCTCGATGGGCGCCTCATTGCTTCAGGCGGCGCTGGTGACAGCAGGGCTATCCCTGCCGGCGAGCCCGCCGCCCGCGCTGGTGCCCGGCCGCGAAATCGTCAACATTCTGCTCTCGGTGCTACTGGTTCTGGTAGTGGCGCTCGCGGAGGAGACGATCTTTCGCGGATACTTGCTAGCGAGATTGGCGGAGATATCTGGCAGCAGAATCGTTGCCGTGCTGGTTTCCTCGGTGGTGTTTTCTCTCGGCCACCACTACGAAGGATCGGCTGGCGTCGTAACCGTTGGAGTCATGGGAGTCGCGTTCTCCCTGGTGTTGCTGTGGCGCCGGAGCTTGGTCGCTCCAATCACGATCCACTTCCTGCAGGATTTCGCGGGCGTTGTGCTGGCGCCGTTCTTGGCGGGTCGCTGACAATAGATAATAGATACCCTTACCTGTCCTTACTCTCGCCGGAAGAGACCTGCTGCTCCCATGCCGCCGCCGATGCACATCGAGACGATTCCGAGCCGAGCGTTTCGTCTTCCCAGCTCGGCGAGCAGAGTGGCAGTCAGCTTCGCCCCAGTTGCGCCGAGAGGATGGCCAAGGGCGATCGCTCCGCCGTTGACGTTGAGCTTGTCGTCGGGAATGCCGAGCTCGCGCTGGCAGTAGACCGATTGGGCGGCAAAGGCTTCGTTGATCTCGAAGAGATCGATCTCCTCGAGCTCGAGACCTTTCTTGGCGAGGAGCTTGCGGATGGCGGGCACCGGACCGATTCCCATGATCTCGGGCGGCACCCCCACCAAATGGAAGGCCTCGAAGAAGCCGAGCGGCTCGACGCCCATGGCCTCGGCGCGAGCGCGACTCATCAGCACCGCTGCTGCCGCTCCGTCGGTGAGTGGCGAGCTGTTGCCGGGCGTGACCGTGCCGTCCTTGGCAAAAGACGGCTTGAGCCGAGCCAGCTTTTCGACGCTAGTGTCGGCGCGCACAGTCTCGTCCTGGACAAAGGGACGCGCCGCGCGCACGGCCTTGCCTTCGTTCGTTTCGTAGCAGGTCGCCATTACCTCGACGATTTCGCTGAATCGGGCTTCCTGCTGGGCGACTGCTGCCTTGGCATGACTTCTCGCCGCGAATTCGTCTTGGGCCGCCCTGGTGACGTTGAATCGCTGGGCAACGATTTCGGCGGTGATTCCCATGGGCGTGTAGGCGGCCGGATAGCGCTCCATCGCCAGCGGGCTGGCCGATAGCTTGTGGCCTCCCATCGGGATCATGGTCATCGACTCGACGCCACCGGCGACGACGACCTCGGCGCTGCCAGCGGCGATGCGTTCGGCGGCACAGGCGATCGCCTGCAAGCCGCTGGAGCACATTCGGTTGACGGTCATCGCCGGAACCTCGACGGGGATTCCGGCCAAGAGCGCTGCCACCCGCGCCACGTTGAAGCCCTGTTCTGCCTCTGGCATTGCGCAGCCGAGGATCACGTCGTCCACTTCGGCAGGCTGCAAGGCAGGAACCTTGGCGAGCGCTTGTCTTATTACTTGTCCAGCAAGCTCATCGGGTCTGGTCAGTGCCAGTGTACCCTTGATTGCTCTGCCGCACGCGCTGCGCACGGCTGCTACGATTGCGATGTCTGCTGCTGCTGCTGCTGCCATGCCGTTCCTCCGCATCTCGATTTCGACGAACCGCCAAGTCGCCCAAGATTGTGGCGCTTCTGGTGTCTTAGGAGCCGTCGCTCAATTTCGCAGGGGCTTGTTGTTGAGGAGCATGTACTGCATGCGCTCCTGGGTCTTGGACTCGCCACAGAGGCTCAGGAATGCCTCGCATTCGAGATCGAGTAGCGTCTCCTCGGTGACTGGCGCGGCAGCTCCGCTGACACCGCCGCACAGGACTTCGGCGAGCTTGAGAGCGATCTTGCCGTCGTGCTCGCTCGCCTGGCCTCCTGCTTGAAGGGCGAGCACCATCATCTTCAGAGTGGCGATTCCGTCTTCTCCCGGAAGGACGAAGGCCCGAGGAGCGGGGGAGTGATAGCCGGACTCTGCCACTCCGATCGCCCTCGCCTTGGCATCGTGGAGTAGGCGGGCGCGATCCAGGGTGATGCCGTCACTCGGGCGGAAATATCCAAGCGCTTGAGCTTCCTCGGCGCTGGTGGCAACTCTGGCGAGAGCAATGTTCGTGAATACCTGGGTGACGAGAGGCAACGGATCGATCTTGGCTCCCTCTGGTATCGAGCCAAGTGCTCGCCACAGAAGATTGAGCGTTCCGCCTCCTCCGGGGATGAGCCCCACACCAGCTTCGACGAGCCCGCAGTAGGTCTCTGCCGCAGCCTGTACGCCGCCGGCCGCGCCCAAGCACAGCTCCAAACCGCCGCCGAGGGTACGACCGTGAGGAGCTGCCACCACCGGAATGCTGGCGTACTTCAGCCGTTGGTTCAAACCTTGGAATTCCCTCACGATCGAGCGAATCCGCGCGAAGTCGCGTTGACCGGCTGCCATTGCCACCAGGAACAGGTTGGCTCCGAGCGAGAAATGGTCGCCTTCGTTGTAGAGAACGAGAGCACGGAAGTCGGCTTCGGCGATCTCGACCGAGCGCCGCACGAGCGCGATCGCTTCCGGGTCGATCGTGTTTGCCTTGGTCGCCAAGGCTGCGGCACAGACGCCGTCCCCAACATCCCAGAGGCTGCCGGCGGGATTCTTCAAGACTGGTTGCGAGCCGTGCCTGGCCAGTGGGAGAGGCAGGCGTCGCGAGTCCAGTGCTCGAGTGGCGTAGCAGCCTTGACGGAAGTCCCACGTTTCGCCGGACCGGTAGAAGCCGGTCGCGCCAGCATCGCGCATTCGCAAGACCCAGTCGGGGAGGGCGAGCCCGTCTTTTTCCATTCGCGCTAGCGTTTCGGCAAAGCCCAGAGCATCCCAGGCCTCGAAGGGACCGAGACTCCAATTGTAACCCCAGCGCATCGCATCGTCTATGGCGGCCGTCTTGTCGGCGATCTCTCCAAGTCGCCTGGCAGCGTAGGCGAGCACTCTGCTCTGTACTTTCCAGGCAAAGGCGCCGGCCGGCCCGGGATCGGCAACGAGAGCTCGGAGCCGTTTCCCTGGATCTTCGATACTCCTTGGCGCCTTGATCGCTGCGGCAACCGCCGCCGTCGTCTGCTTGGGACGATACTGGCCTGTCCGCGGATCAAGGGTTTCGATCGTGTCCCCGGTCTTGCGATAGAAGCCGGCCTTGGTCTTGTCGCCGAGAAGCCTGGCCTCGATCATCGCGCGCACGTAGGGAGGTACCGAGAAGACGTCCCGTTGTTCGTCGCTAACCAGCGCGGCATGGCAGTTGTCGGCGACGTGGACGAAGGTATCGAGCCCCACCATGTCGGCAGTGCGGAAAGCCGCGCTCCGTGGACGCCCCATTGGTTCCCCGACGATAGCATCGACATCCTCGGGATTGAGCCCGCTCTCGAGCATTTCGTGAATCGTCAAGAGCAGCGAGTACACCCCGATCCGGTTGGCGATGAAGTTCGGAGTATCCTTGCCGCGAACGACTCCTTTGCCGAGCACGTCCTCGGCAAAACGGGCAACTCGTTCCACGACTTGCGGATCGGTTTCCGTGCCGGCCACCAGCTCGAGCAGCTTCATGTAGCGCACTGGATTGAAGAAGTGCGTCACCAAGAAGCGCCGGCGGAAGTCGGGCGATCTCCCCGCAACGAGCTCGGCAATCGGCAGACCGGAGGTGTTGCTGGACACGATGGCCTTGTTGCCGACG
>JAZDLZ010001051.1:0-3055 GCA_043801535.1 Pseudomonadota bacterium | reverse complement strand
GTACCACCGTCACTGAGGCTCGCCGTCCTGCACGCCCAACGCCATCGGGCGGCGTAGCAGGCGGCTCGGCTGCGTGTGGGTGGCGGTCCCTCGTGATCACGACAGCGGATCGCTTGTCCGCGCGGCAGGCCCGAGGCAAATTCTCGGCCTTCCCTCGCGGTCGCGGTCGAAACGCAAAGACTTGTCGCCGTTTTAGGGCCTGCTTCGTCACCTTGACATTTCGGGCCAATCCAGCTACCACCGAAGACATGGCTACCGGCCGAGGATTGCTGGCGGGAGCTTTTCTACCCCGGGCGACTGTCCTCGCGCCGCCCATCGCCACGACAATCATTGGAGCCGTCGCATCAATACTGGCCGCCGGCTGTGAAGAGCAGCCCGACGTGGGACGCCCAACCATCCGTCCGGAAGGCACGTGGAGCTCGGCAGCCGAAGAGCTGGCCAGCGTGTTTCCCATGTTCAGGGAGATCTCGGTGGGAATGAACGATTCCCGATGGCATGTCGGCGAAAACACCTTTGTCTCGCCGCCCGGATATCGCGGCAGCCAGTCGACAGTCGTGCTTCCCAGAGTGGCCACCGAGGAGCTTGCTCTGTCCTTTGGAGATCGATCATCGTACACCGTTGGATTGACCCTCAGCAAGTCCGCGGTGACGGGCAAGCTTGCGGGAGGGATGGTCGAATACCCTGGCACCGAAGAGGAAGCGGATCTGTATGCCACTGCGACTCCCGAGGGATTCCTGTGGATGTACCACCTCCACAGTGGTCGCGCTCCCAATGAGCTCAACATATCGATGGCCAGCGACTCCAATACCGTCATCCGAAGAAAGGGGGAGCACCTCGAGGTCGTAGACACGGCATCTGCCAAAGCCATTGCGCGCTTCGGCGAGGTGCTGGTGCAAGACCGCAACGGAACCAGGCGAATTGGACGCCGAATCGTCGAGGGACGCCGAGTCGCAGCGACATTCGATCCCGACGGTCTGGTCTACCCTGTTTTGCTCGTCCAGAGTCTTTCCGGAACAGGCAATCGTACGGCATTGGATGCGCAGGACCGTATCCCGAAGGGACGATCCCTACTGTTCAGTGTTACTGCCAAGGATGGCTACCGTCTGATTGCCGATCGGGTGGTCTTTGGATCACCGCCACGATCGAGCAGCACAGTCCCGCCCAGGGATGGGGTCAATGGTCTGGTAGCGGTCAAGAACGACAGCAACGAGGTACTGTACGAGCAGCCGTTCAACCTACCGCGGGAGCTCTATTCCGAATTCCCACGCCCCGACGGGGAGTGGCAGAGGCAGGGCGTTCCACTCGACCAGGCAATCATTCCGGTGCGCTTGCCACTCTTCCCGATGCCAGTCAAGCTCGAGCTCTACTTGGTCGAGGCACAGGTTGGCGGTCCACCGAAACTCGTGGCTTCCAGACCCGCTCACACCGAGTGGCTGCAACCAAGGCAGTACTAGCCAATGAAGCGGACAGCCGTGGCACCTCGGGTGGGATTGGCATTCGTCATCGTCGCTGCCGTTGCCTTTCCGCAGAGCACTACTGCATTCACCGTGGAGACCGTGCTCGACAACGGCCCATCCAGCAATCGATTCGACCTCGTCCTCGTTGGCGACGGATTCACTGCCGGCCAACAGGGCGGCCTCACCACCGCGGCAAACGACTTCGCCGCCAGCTTCTTTCTCGAGGAGCCGTTCAAGACGTACAAGACGTTCTACAACGTTCACGTCGTCCACGTAGTGTCGAACGAGACCGGCGCCGACAAGCAGGACGCCGTCACCGACGGAGACTGTCCGACCGCCACCTTTGTCGCCGACACATATCTGGACGGGACCTTTTGCACCTCCAACATGCAACGGCTGCTGACTGCGAACCCCGGCAAGCTCTACGAAGTCCTCGATCGGGACTTCCCCGATTGGGACAAAGCGATGGTCATCGTCAACTCGACACGCTATGGCGGCTCGGGCGGGCTCGTCCCAGTAACGTCGCTGCATTCGACGTGGATCGAGGGCGCGACTCACGAGCTCGGTCATACCCTGGGATCGCTGGCCGACGAGTACGAAAGCTGCTACCCGAGTTTCCCCCAAGGCGCGAACACCTACAACATCACCGTCGAAACCAGCCGCGATCGTATTCCTTGGAAGGACTGGATCGATCCGGCAATGCCTGTTCCAACCAGCTACCACGAAAACTGCAACGGCATCGCCAAGGGATCCTGCGGCTCGACGAGCTACAATTCGCAAACCTACTACTGCGACACCGCATCGGGCGCTCCGCAGACCTACTTCGACCTCTACAGCTCTAGTATCGGAACCTGGGAGGGCGGTCGATATCTGCACACCGACAATTTCCGGCCAACGATCAACTGCATGATGCGTTCGCTTTCCCAGCCGTTCTGCCCGATTTGTCGAGAGAGAATGATCCTCTCCACCTACGGCGAGGTCGACCACGTCGATAGCTACGATCCGGGTGTCCAGTACGTCGACGCGAACCGTGAAGACGTGCAAACATTCTCGTTGGTCGCGATCCCGAAAGCCGGCAGCGGCTACGCTATCGAATGGAGAGTAGATGGCGCTGCCTCCGCCTCCGCTGGCTCTACCTTCGCCCTCGTCGCTGCCAACTACTCGAACGGCCTCCACACGGTAACCGTACAGTCGCACGACGAAACTCTCATGGTACGAACCGATCCATCCACGTTACTCACGGAAACCAGAACCTGGACGGTGTTCGTGTGCCCGGCCGACAAGTGTTGCGTTGGCGGCATCGTGTTCAGCGATGGCGATGCGGATCCAACCAATTCCTGCCGGAGCTGCCATCCAGAGATCGCCCGCGATGTCCTGACCGACGACGATACCATTCCCTGCGACGACGGCAACGCCTGCTCCCACTCCGACACCTGCGCCGCCGGTGCCTGCGCCGGCACCTCCTACTCCTGCGACGACGCCAACATGTGTACCGACGACGCCTGCCTCGGCGACGGCACCTGTGCCAACACCGACAACACCGCCGCCTGCGACGACGGCAACGCCTGCTCCCACTCCGACACCTGCGCCGCCGGTGC
>JAZDLZ010001004.1:0-6568 GCA_043801535.1 Pseudomonadota bacterium | reverse complement strand
ATTCTTGTCGTGGATGACGAAGAGGATGTGCTCACCTATTTCTCGACGCTGCTGCAGGAGAACGGCTACGAGACACTTCTTGCTCGCAATGGAGGCGATGCGCTGAGCCAGCTCCATGGTAGTAGTAGGCAGGGAGGTGCCAGCGTCGAGGACGGTGCGCGTCCCGGCAAGGCCGCATTCGACCTGGTATTGCTCGACATCACCATGCCCAGCCAGTCGGGCGTCCGGGTCTACCGAGAGATGAAGAACGACCCCGCCCTGCGGGACACCCCGGTCCTCATCGTTACCGGGATTGCCTCGGACTTCAGGGAGTTCATTTCCACGCGCAAGCAGGTTCCGCCGCCAGACGGCTATCTCGAAAAGCCAGTCGAGCCTGAGCGACTCATCGCCGAGGTGCGCCGGCTGCTGGAGCGCCAGCACTAACACTGGCACTAGCGCTACTCGACCCCGAGACGCTTGAGCTTGCGCAGGAGCGTGATGCGATGGATTCCCAGGTCGGCGGCGGCGCGAGTGCGATTGCCGTCGTGACGGGCAAGGGCGGCCTGGATTGCCGCAAGCTCGGCAGCCTCGAGGGAAGTCGATTCAGCGTGCCGATCCGACCGGCACGCGACAACTGTTGCTGGCAGGTGCTGGGTGCCAATGCGATCTCCCGGGCAGAGGATGAAGGCCCGTTCCACGATGTTTTCGAGCTCGCGGACGTTGCCAGGGAACGAGTGTCCCATCAGCGCGGCCATCGCCTCCTCGGTGAAACCTTCGATCGGTCTGCCAGTGCTGTGACGAAACGCCTGCACGTAGTGCTCCGCCAACAGCGGTACATCCTCCATTCGTTGGTGGAGCGGGGGTATTTCGATCTGCACGACGTTGAGACGAAAGAAGAGGTCCTCGCGAAACTGTCCTTTGTTCACCAGGTCGTTGAGGTCGCGATTGGTGGCAGCGACTACTCGCACATCCGCCCGTACTGCTCGCGCCGCACCGAGAGGCTCGTAGACCCTGTCCTGAAGGAAGCGGAGAATCTTCACCTGGATGGGCGGTGAGAGGTCACCAATCTCGTCGAGGAACAGGGTGCCACCCTCCGCCGCGGCGATTCGACCCGAGCGGTCTTGGCGAGCGTCGGTGAATGCGCCCCGGCGGTAGCCGAACAGCTCGGATTCGAGGAGTGTCTCGGGAATCGCGGCGCAATTGATCGCCACGAAGGGACCCTTCTTGCGCGGGCCGGTCGCGTGGATGGTGCGGGCGACGAGCTCCTTGCCCGTACCAGAGGCGCCAGTGATCAAGATCGTGGAGCTGCTGGCCGCAACCAAGGGAATCAGGTCGAACAGCCTGCGCATGGCCTGGCTCTTGCCAATGATATCTGCCAATCGGTAGCGACTGTCGAGCCGGCGTTTGAGATCGACGAGCCCGGAGAGATCGCGAAACACCTCGACCCCGCCGAGCAATCGTCCGTCCGTTGCCACCAGCGGAGCGGTCGAGACCGAGATCGGTATCGGGCGGCCGTGTTTCGTGGATATGTAGACCTCGCGATTGCGAACCTTGGTGCGCGACTGGATGCTCTGGCGCAGTGGACAGATTTCTCGGCACAGGTTGGTGCGGAAGACGTCGGCGCAGGAACTACCGATGGCATCGTTCGTAGGACAGCCGGTGATCATCTCGGCGGCACGATTGAACGACGTGATGATTCCGCTCTGGTCGACGGTGAACACACCTTGATCGAGGACATCGAGGATGAGGGGGAAGTGATGATACTCGAGCATTCGCGCCATGACCTGGACACTACCGCCTGGTGTAGCCTTGTGCAATAGCTGTAGCGCAACAGTGATGCACGATGCAACGGTATGGCAGGTAGATTGCAGAGCTGCCGGGCAGCATGGCGAACGACCGAGTTGTTCTGCGGCGGCGACTCAGGCGGGAGCCATTCGATGGAAATGGGTTCTCGCCGGAAATGGCACGATGTGTGCTTGGCTGACGTGCCAATGCGTCGGAAACCGGAAAGAACGCAGCGGCGGTCGGTCTCGGGGATTCGCCAGACGGAGCTGCAAGCCCCGATGGACTCTCCTCCGCATGCGCCGGTGCACGCCAACGGTTCCTCTCGGGCGGGACCAGGGCAACGGAATATTGCCTGGCGTGCGTCGCGAGCGTCGTCGGCGAGGCCGATCGCTCTCTCGTCTGGCCAAGCAGCCCGCTACTGCCTCGTGTCGGCCGACACCATCGTCAATTGGATCGCTGCTGCACGCCTGCCAGCGCAGCGCACTGCCGGAGGCCAGTACCGGATACGCTGCGAGGACCTGCGTGCTTTCATGATCGCTCACGGGATGAGGACCGAGCTCCTCGACTGTGATACTGGCCATTCGCCGAGCTGCTGGGAGTTCTGGGCGGCGCGCCTTGCGGGCACGAGAGGATCGGCGACGAGTGCTTCCTGCGGCGATTGTCCGGTCCATCGGTCGGGAGCCGCGGTGTGCCACGAGGTCAGACCTCTGCTTCCGGGCGGGACGCAGAGGGCACCCTCGTGTGCCGATTGCGTATTCCTGGCCGCCCAGAACGACCTGCTCTGCGACTGAAAACGCCACTGAGAACGCCACTTGAGAACATGAGAGAACCACCCGTCGCCAACGTCGAGCTCAAGTACTACCGAGAGCCAATTCAACCATCCGAGCGGTCATCGGATCGGCCGCGTCGCTTCCTGGAGGCGTTTGCCGCCGTGCTGCGGCACTCCAACTACGGCTACCTGCTCGATCACTTTGCCCGTGTGGGTGCCCGTTGTGGTCGCTGTGCCGTCGAGTGTCCGGTGTTCGAGGCGACCGGCCGACCAGCAGACATTCCGTGCAGCCGTTCGGAGCTGCTCCTGCGCGTGTACCGGCGCCACTTCACCGCCGAGGGAAAGCTCGGGTCACGCCTGTTTGGCTCCCCTCCTCTCGCGGACGAAGACCTCACCGTGATGGCCGAGGCATTCTACCGCTGCACGGCTTGCCGGCGCTGCAATCTGCAATGCCCGATGGGCATGGATCACGGCATCATCACCCACCTCGCCCGCTATTTGCTCGCCGAAATCGGGATCGTTCCCAAAGCATTGCACGTCTCGGTGCGCGAGCAGCTCGCCGGGAAGACCGGCAATACCTCGGCGATACCAGTGCCGGCCCTGCTCGATACGCTCTCCTTCTTGGAGGAGGACCTCAAGGAGAAGTTCGCCAGGGAGATCAAGTTTCCGGTGGACGTCGAGGGAGCGGAGTACGTGTTCTTCCCGGCGGTCAGCGACTATCTCCTCGAACCGGACACCCTGATGGGACAGGCTGCGGTGTTTCACGCGACCGGCGAGTCCTGGACGATCGGCACCGGCTACTTCGATGGAATCAACTACGGGCTGTTCTACAGCGACCGTTTTCTGGAGGACATCGTCAACAAGGAAATCGCCGAGGTCCGGCGGCTGCGCGGCAGCAAGATTCTCATCGGCGAGTGTGGACACGCCGCCCGAACCGCCAAGTTCTTCGTGCCGACCTTCGGCCAGGACAATCCGCCACCGGTCGTCAGCATTCTCGAGTACACCGCCCGGGCGCTGGAGAGCGGCAAGCTCCGCCTCAAGCGAGACGCAGTCAAGGAGCGAGTCACCTATCACGACCCCTGCAACATCGCTCGCTCCGGTTGGATCGTCGATCAGCCTCGATTCATCCTGCGATCGTTCATCAAGGACTATGTCGACATGGAGCCGGCCGGACGCCTCAACTACTGCTGCGGCGGCGGCGGCGGCACAGTGTCGCTCGACGAGATTCGCAAGTTCCGGACCTCGATCGGTGGCCGGCGCAAGGCAGAACAGCTTCGCGAGACTGGCGCTCACTACGTGGTTGCGCCGTGTGCCAACTGCAAGAAGCAGCTTCGCGAGGTAATCGAAGACCACGGCCTCGACATGGAAGTGATCGGCCTGCACGACCTGGTGCTGCGGGCGATCGAGCTATGACGGGCGGCAACCAAGGCAACCAAGGCAGACAAGGCAGACAAGGCAAACCATGGACGTGCTGATCGAGCTTGCCAGAGGACCGCTGTTTCGTTTTTCGCTAGCAATTGCCCTGCTCGGGTTGGCCAGGCACCTGGCGTTGAGCGTGGCCGGTCTGCAGCGAGCCCGGGCGCGCGCAGGAGACAAGTCGCTAGGCCTCGGGCAGGCAGTCTTCCGCACCGCTGCGCGGCTGAATCCGTTGCGCTACTTCCACGGGAATCGCTGGCTCTACAGTCTGCTGTCGGTGTGCTTTCACGTGGGAATCATCCTCGTGCCTGTCTTCTTTGCTGGCCACGTTCGCCTCTGGCAGCGCGGCCTCGGAATAGGCTGGCCGGCTTTGCCAGCGTCGATCGCCGACGTGCTGACCATCACGACGATTGCTACTGCCGTGCTACTGATCGTGGGACGCGCGGCATCGGCGGCATCGCGGGCGCTGAGTGGAATCGGGGACTGGAGCTTGCCGGCGCTGATCGGCGTCGAGCTCTTGACCGGATACATGCTCGCCCATCCGTCTACCAGCTTGCTTGCCTATGAGCCGGCGATGCTGGTACACGCCTTGGTCGGCGATCTGCTTCTCGTGGTCACCCCCTTCAGCAAGATCGCCCACTGCGCGCTCCTGCCGCTGTCCCAGATGGTCGTCGAGATGGCATGGCGTCTGGTTCCCGGTGCCGGGCGTGACGTCACCAAGACCCTTGGCAAGGAGGGACAGCCGATATGAGCGACCGTTCTCCGGTGGCGCAGACCAAGGCGATTCTTACCGACGTCTCTCGGTGTATCGGCTGTGCCCGCTGCGTCGACGCCTGCACGAATCAGAACGGTCTCGGGAAGGACGTTGCCTATCGTTGGCGAGAGCGCGACGGTCTTTCGGCGCAGCGATTCACTGCTGTTGTCCGCCATCGCTCGGGCTACTACGTACGCAAGCAGTGCCGTCATTGCCTCCATCCGGCCTGCGTGTCGGCGTGTCCGGTCGGGGCCCTCAAGAGGACCGCCGAGGGTGCGGTCGTCTACGACTCTTCGCGCTGCCTCGGCTGTCGCTATTGCATGATGGCCTGTCCGTTTGGCATTCCGCGCTACGATTGGGCCTCGCCGGCACCGACGGTGCGCAAGTGCAGCATGTGTTGGGAATCCAGACTGGCTGCCGGCCGCCAGCCAGCGTGTACCGAAGCATGTCCGGAGAAGGCGACCGTGTTCGGCGAGAGAGACGTGCTCATCGCCGAAGCCCGGCGCCGCATTGCCGCCGCTCCCGATCGCTATCGACCCACCGTGTTCGGGGAGACCGACGTCGGCGGCACGGCAGTACTCTACTTGTCGCCGATAGACCTGTCGTTTCTCGGCCTCGGCAACGCCCAGGGAGCGGCAAAGCTGCCAGAGCGTACCAGCGTGGCGATGGGCGCAGTACCGTGGGCGTTCGGCGGGATGGTGACGCTGATGGGTGGACTGTGGTGGATGATCGAACGGCGAGAACGCCTCCAATCCGAACGGAGGCAGGCTGCCGCCGGCGAGAGCGAAGAGGACGAGCATCCCTCGCCCCTCGAGGCTGGCGCGGACAATGGAACTGCCGGCAAGACGATCGGGAAGGTCAATAGCCAATGAGACGGATCCTCGTTACCAAGAGCATCCTCTGGTTCATCGTGGGGGCGGCGGCGATGGTTGCGGTATTTCGCTTCTGGAAGGGGCTGGGCGCCACCAGCGCTCTCACCGACTTGACTCCGTGGGGATTCTGGATCGGCTTCGACGTCATGGCGGGAGTCGCTCTCGCTGCTGGCGGATTCGTCGTTGCCGCCGTGGTCTACGTTTTCCACCGCCAGCGCTACCGCGCCATTGCCCGGCCAGCGGTCTTGACCGCCTTTCTCGGCTACCTGGCCGTCGTTTTCGCCCTCCTCGTCGATCTCGGGCTGCCGTGGAACATCTTCAACATGATCGTCTATTGGAATCCGCGCTCGCCTCTCTTCGAGGTGGGCTGGTGCGTGATGCTCTACTCGACGGTGCTTGCGCTCGAGCTTGGACCGGTCGTGCTCGAGTCGACCAGGAATGCCACCCTGAAAAGAGTGTATGGAGGGCTGAAGAAGGCGACGATTGTGCTCGTCGTCATTGGTATCGGACTATCGACGCTCCATCAGTCGTCGCTCGGATCGCTGTTCCTCATCATGCCGCACCGCCTGCACCCGCTGTGGTACACGCCGATCCTGCCGGTGCTCTTCTTCGTGTCCGCCGTCTGCCTCGGGGTGTCCATGGTGACCCTGGAAGCGTCGGTGAGCTCGTGGCTCTACCGGAGGAAACCCGAGGGAGAGATCCTTGCCGGCCTCGGCAAGGGCGCGGCAGTGGTGCTCTGGCTGTACGCCGCGCTCAAGCTCGGCGATCTGGCGGTGCGAGGACAGCTCGGGACGCTGCTCGCCGGGTCCTTCTCGGCCAATCTCTTCTTGGTGGAGCTCACGCTCGCCCCGCTTCTGCCGGCACTCCTTTTCTCGCTGCCGGCAGTGCGGCGTAGCCCAGCCTACCTGGCGGTCGCCGCCTTCCTCGGAGTCGCCGGAGTAGTGCTGAACAGATTGGACGTCGGCGGTCTGGCGATGATCGAGACAACCGGAA
>JAZDLZ010000956.1:0-3489 GCA_043801535.1 Pseudomonadota bacterium | reverse complement strand
CGGCCATTCATTGGAGTGCCATGTCACCGTCGCGCCGCCGATTGCTGCGGCGAGAATAGCACCTCGAAAGAGGAATGGAACAAGGAACTAGGGACTAGGCACAGGGAACAGCACAACCAACGGCTTTTGTTCACACCCTCCAGCCCTGCCAAGGCCGGCCATGCGACTGGCATTGGAGCTACGCCGGAGGTGGCAGCAGGCGGAAGACCAGCATGCAGCCTTTGCCAACCGCTGCCAAGCATCCCCGCAAGTCAGTGAGGGCTTGGGCAGCGCTCCTGGCCTGAGTGAGCCCGTTCTCGCGAATCCTCGGACAGTTTGGGGTATTGACGGCCTGCTCGCCGAACCGATCGAAGACAGCGAGCATCCGCCGCGGATCGAACCGCTCGAGCAGGTTGCGCAACCTGGTCGGATTGACGGCAATCCACTCGCCCTTTCCAATCTCGATGTTCTGCCGGTCATGATATGGCGTCCCCAACTCCTGCTGGGCAAAGGCGCCCAAGAAGCCTTCCTCCTCGGCGGGCTGAGCGTACGGCATGACGTCGACATAGACGGAGAAGAGATCGACGCCACGGCCGATGCTCGCCAGCTCTTCTTCTCCCAGCGGGGGGAAGCGCTCTGGGATCCCAATGTGCAACGCGGGAAGGACGACCTCCTCGAGGAGATCGACCGGCAGCGGTGCAGTTGCCCGGCGCAGCGCGACGATCTGGGCGATCGCCTCGTACAAACCACGTTCCTGGATCTGCGTGGCAGCCGGCTTGTCCTGCTCGAGCCTCCCCAGCACCTCGCCAATCTTGGCCAAGGCAGGGGCGTTCTGCGGTGGCATCTTCCTGCCCGCCTGGCTAACGGCGTCGATCAGCGCGGCCACTGGCTTGTCACACCACAGAGACGACATGCGCGCCATGTCGAGAGCCATCCACTGGCTCTGCGGCACCGAGTGCATCCGCGCATAGTGATGGGAAGTGTAGCGATCCTTGAGCTGGCCACCTGCGAGCTTGCCCTCCTCCTCGTGCAAGGTACGGATCCTCTCCAACTCGGCGAGGAGCCGTCTGCCGAGCCCCTGCCCTGCCCGAATCTGCTTCTCGGCAAAAACGTGAGGGACGATCTCCAAGGCAACCTTGCTGAAGCCAACTCGCCACGTATGTGGATCGTCGCCAGCTATCAGCCACTCTCCACCGTGTCGGTTGCGCAATAGCTCACCTATCCAGGAGCCGAGCCCGAACCAGACTTCCCGGTGAGTGTTGACATCGAGATCTAGCTCTTCGCGTTCGCCAAGGTGACCAAGCACCCATGTCTCGAACAACAACAAGTCCATGGGCAGAGCCAGCATTGCCGCCCCAGGAGCTCGCTCGAAGTCGACCAGTGCTGCTGCCGATTCGCCTTCCGGATCAACGAGTCGACGGAGATCGACGGCTACTTGTGACCGCACCCGAGCGGCAAAGGAACGCGCTGCGGCAGCAGTCTTGGCAATCGCCTCCTCGATCCTCTCGCGTGCTTGAGCTGCATTTGCATCCGACACGGCAGCCAGTATAGCGCTCAGCGCGGCCGCAGGCCGCAACCAAAGAGCACGGCAAGCAGCTCGACTCGAGCATGTCCCAGCGCCCCCTACCTATCCTTAGACCGGCCTTAGACCGGCAACAGCTCGGGCTGATCCATCTGCACGTAATAGTCGGTCATGTCGGTCAAGCAGGCGGTGCAAAACGCCTTCACTGGACCCTCGACCGAGTCAATCTCTGGCTCCCGAAGAGTCTCTTGCTCGACCTGGTATCCATGCTCATGGAGACGGGCATGGGCGTGTTTGGCGAGAGCTCCCTCGTAGTCTGGATCCTCCTCGGTCTGGGTGGTGTTTCCCGACCAGCTATAGATTTCGACCAGAGTGCCACCGCGGTAGCCGACCCCGGCAGAGATCACGTAGAAGTCGTTGTTGCCGCACGATGGACAGCGAAGTGGACGTTCCGGCATAGGTCCTCCCGACGGACATGCCCCTTCTCAGATGTTGGTGTCTGTCTGCCTCTTCCTCAAGGGTAGCGACCTCAATGCAGCCAAGACATCGCGAATACCGTCGGGCAACGGGCTCTCGAGATCGAGCCGCGCGCCTGTCCAAGGATGTCGAAAGGCCAGCACCGAAGCGTGCAACGCTTGCCGGCCAATCATGCGCGCAATAGCGGCGACACGCGGGTCGGCAGGTCGCCTGCCGTAGACAGGATCGCCCAACACTGGGCACCCATTCTCCAGCATATGGACGCGAATCTGATGTGTTCTCCCCGTCTCGAGGCGGCATTCGAGGAGGGCTGCGAGGCTATCGAATCGCTCGAGCACTCTCCAATTGGTGACGGCGCGACGTCCTCGGGAGACCTTGGCAGTGAAGCGTTTTCGATCCCGAGGATGCCTGCCGTAGAGCGTGCTGATCGTGCCGGCGTCCTTGGCAGGGGCAGGGGCAGGGGCAACGACAGCGTGGTAGATGCGCAGCAGGTCGTGACGCTCGAAAAGCGCGGCCAGAGCAGCATGGGTCTGATCGTCTTTGGCCACCACCAGGGCTCCGGACGTATCCTTGTCGAGTCGATGGACGATGCCTGGCCGCTGCTCCCCACCGACTCCGGCCATATCCGGACAGTGATGGAGCAATGCGTTGACGAGGGTGCCAGTCGGATGTCCCGCGGCCGGATGAACCACCAATCCGGCGGGCTTGTCGACCACGATGAGGTGGCTGTCCTCATAGAGAATCTTGAGGGGAATATCTTCCGGAACGGCGCTCGCCGGTACTGCCTGGGGCGGTACGAAGACTACCCGATCGCCCACCTTCAGCTTGTGTGATGGCTTGGTCTTCTCGTCGTTGACGGTAACGTCTCCATCGTCGATGAAGCGCTTCGCCTGCGACCGCGTGATCGACGCCGGAACCCTGACAACGAGGAACAAGTCGAGGCGCATCCCGGCGCTGGCAGCATCAACGTCCGCGCAGAACGTCGCCGACTCGTCAGTTTGGGCTACCAAATCCTCGATTTGACGTGACCCTGGGACTTGATGAGTACGTCGATGATCGCCCGATCGTAGATGTTCTGGGTGAACACTTCTTCTGTCACTCGGCTCTTGAACAACTCCCTCCCCTCCTGAATCTCCTCGGCCATCACATCGAACAAAGTGTCGTTGACGATCCCATCCCTGATCTTGTCTTCGTGATACAGAGTCAAATCCGACGCGATCGCTCGAGCAAGCTGACGGGCGCGCTGGGGGTTGTCGATAAGACTCGGCATGTTGATAGGGTATTCCCCGCGTCCTCTACGGTCAAGGCAGCCGCCCTTGTTTGTGTCGGGATTGCGTGTAAGCCTTGGGGGTCGCCAGAGGAGCCCACGATGAACGCGAGTATCAAGGGGTGTGAACAAAAGCCGTTGGTTGTGCTGTTCCCTGTGCCTAGTCCCTAGTTCCTTGTTCCATTCCTCTTTCGAGGTGCTATTCTCGCCGCAGCAATCGGCGGCGCGACGGTGACATGGCACT
>JAZDLZ010000944.1:0-3866 GCA_043801535.1 Pseudomonadota bacterium | reverse complement strand
GTAGAGGCGGCGCGACTCGTGGTCGGCGAGGAGGTGAATGATCGGGCCGTGCAGCTTGAAGTGCCGCAGCCGCTTGCCAGTCTCCAGGCTCCATATGCCCAGGTCGCCGCTCGCATAGCCGGCAATCAGCGTCTGGCGCGGTCCCTCGCTGATTCGCTCCACCGAGGAGGGAATGGTCTCCTCGAAGCTGAAGGCAGGCTTGACGGTGCCGGGTTGGACCGGCACGAGCTCGAGGTCTCCGGCGTCGTAGCCCACTGCCAGCAGGCGACCTTCGCCGACAAGGCCCAGCGCGCTCGCGCCCTGCTCGACGTGCAGGCTGGCTTCCTGGCTTCCGTTCTCGCCGGCGAGCACGAGCACTTTCCTGTCGCTGGCAATCAGCATCCGGCCAGCCTGAATGGCGATGGCGCTGGCATTGCCAGCAAGCTCGCGCACCGCCGCGGTGCCGGCCGGGCTCCCGAGCAGGATCGCCCGGCCACCACCGGTCAGGGCCAGGCAGCCGTGGGTCGTTGCTGCAACCTGCGCCACGCCAGGCTCGCTCCGCTTGCGCGCCCAGGAATCAGTCGTTGCGCTGGCTGCGTCCGGGGTGGTTGGCGGCTGGGGTGGCGACGGCGGCACGAGGCCGGTCACCTGCTTTGCCGGCACCTTGGCCAGAAGCCGATCGGCGCTCATGCTCCAGAGCTGGAGCTCGTCGTCGTAGGTGAGAAGGCAGAGCAAGTCGCCACTGCCCGCCACCTGTGGGCCAGCCTGCGCCCCGAGCTTCGCCTGCTGCGCCACTGCCTGGCGCCAGGCGGCAGCGGGCAGAGCTCGAGATTCGATCGTCTCCTTCTCTCCGTCGAATCGAACCCAGCCGAGATGAGTGAAGATTCGCGGTGGCCACTGCAGCACCAACGGCGCCCGCCAGTTGGGGCGGCCAGTGGCCACCTCCCAGGTACGCACGGTACCGTCGGCGCCACTGGTCGCTGCCAGCTTGCTGTCGGGGCTGAAGCGGAGCGCCTCGACTCCGCCGCGATGGCCGCGCAAGACCGCGGTGACGTTGCCGGTTGCCAGATTCCACAGGCGGGCGGTACCGTCGTCGCTCGGAGTGCCAAGGAGGCTACCGTCGGGACTGACGGCGAGCCGGTTGACCGGGGCGTCATGTCTACCGAAGATAGTGCCGGTCTTGTCGGCGAGGTTCCAACGTCGGATCGTGCCGTCGACGCCGCTGGTGATCAGCGAACGGCCGTCGGTTGTGAAGGCAACGCCCCACGCTTCGCCCTTGTGTCCGCGGAGCTCGACTTGGAGCTGAGATGTGGATTTGTTCCAGACGTGCGTGGAGCCATTCTGGGCTACAGCGGCAACCAAGGATGCGTCGGGGCTCATGGCGACAGAAAGGAGCACGGCTTCAGTCTGCAGCGATCCGCTCGAAAGATGAGTCAGGGTATCCCACAGATGCACCTTGTTGTCGAAGGCGACGGAAGCTAGCGCCTTCCCGTCAGAACTAAAGGCAACGTCACTGGCCGTGGCACGGTGGCGCGGCACAAGCTCTTCGCTACTTCCGCTGGCGGAATCCCAGATCCGGATACCCCGATCGTGGCTGGCCGAGGAAAACCACCTGCCATCCGGACTGGAAGCCACACCCACCACTGCGCCCTGATGTCCCGCCAGCAGCGTTCGCTGTCTTCCAGAATTGGTGTCCCACGTCCGGACGGACTTGTCTTCGGCACCAGAGACGAGAAAGCTACCGTCGGGAAAGAAATCAAGGCCCCGTACTGTGCCATTATGGCCACTATCCTCGGCTGCGCCTGCCCGAGCTCCGACTTGCCATAGGCGCAGGATGGTGTCGCGGCTGCTAGATGCCAAATATCGTCCATCTGGACTGAACGCAACCATGGTAACGATACCTTGGTGGCGGCCAAAAACAGCACTATCGCCACGAGCCAAGTCCCAGACCCGCACGCTCTTGTCGGTACTGCTGGAAGCAAGCATTCCGCCATCCGGGCTGAATGCCGTGCCAGTGACCACGTCTTGATGGCCATGCAGAGTTGCCAGCCCTTGGCCAGAATCGGCCTGCCACAACCGAACTGTTCCGTCGAAGATGCCAGCGACGAGACGATTGCCAACTGGATGATAGGAAAGACCGAATATCGCCTGCCGTTCCCCGATCAGAACCCGGCCAGCGCCAGTCGTCAGATCCCACTGTCGAACTGTGCCTTCCTGTCCGGCCGAAAACAACGTGCCCTCCGGAGTGAACACCACTCTGGTCGCGGACTTCTCGTGTCCGCGCAACACCAACCGCTCCTTGCCGCTGCTCGCATCCCAGAGACGCACGGTGGTGTCCGCGCTCGCCGAAGCCAACAATTCGCCCGCAGTGTCAAAGGCTACCCCCCAGACCCCGGCGTCATGCCCGACCAATTCCCTCGCACTCCCTTCCACCAGAGCCCACAGCACTATCGGACCTGCCCAACTACCTGCCGCCAGACGTCTACCATCCGGCGAATACGCAACCGACGTCAACATGCCAGCGTGACCGCGCAGCACCCGCACTGCTGTCGTCACCACATCGACCAGATACACCTTCCCGTCGGCGCAGGCGCCCGCCACGGTCTTGCCATCGGGTGAGTAGGCTACGTCCATGACCCACCCGCCGAGCTTCTTGCTCCACACTAGCGTCTGTTGCTCGAGCTCACCCCACAGCACCCGGCCCATCGTCGAGTCACTGGTCTCCAATGAGCCGCGCAGCTTGGCGCGGGCCTCGAGGAGGTCGCCGCGGTGCAGGGCAGCGCTGGCGCCCTCGCGCTGGGCTTCGGCTTCGCGCTGCTCGGCGCGGGCCTGCTCTGCCTGGGCTCGCGCTCGCTCTTCCTCGACGCGCTTGCGCTGGGCAACGGTGAAGAGCGCCACCAGTACGGCGATCGCGGCGACCGCCACCAGAGTAGAAATGGCGGACGCCAGGAACGCTTGCTTGCGGCGCCTGGTACGCTGCTCCTTGCTGGCGCCGGCCGCGAGGAAACGGACCACCAGATCGGGCACGGCAGTGCCGAGGCGAGCGACCTTGGCGCGGGCGTCGCGCAGGGCATCGCCTTGCCATGCTTCCTCCTCGCGCGCACCACGTCTGTGCCACAGCTCCGCCGCCTGGGAAATCTCGGCCACGAAGGCGACGTCTTCCCGGCTCTCCTCGAGCCAGCGGGCGAGCCTGCCCCAGCTCCGCACCAGCGATTCGTGCACCAGCTCCAGCACTGCCTCGCTCTCGCCCTGGCTGCTGCCTCTGCGGGTGGTGACCAGCCTCGCCTGCACCAGCCTGGTGAGCACCTGGGCTGCGCCAGGGCCGAGCCCGTCGAGCACCGTCGACGCCGCCACTACCCGGCGGGTGCCCTCGGCGGTCACCAGCCGCAGCAGGAGCTCGCGCGCCTCGCCAAGCTGCGCCGGTGGCAAGCTGGCCAGCACTCCGTCGGCGTGCTCGGCGAGGACGCCGGTTATCCGGCCCATTGCTTCGTAGGCCTGCCGCCGGATGAGCCGCTGTTCGCGATCGCGCCGCTCCCAGAGCATCTGGCCGGCGAACTGCAAGAGCGGCAAGCAGGCCGGCTCCTCGCGCACCGCCTGGATCATCTCCTCCACCAGCGCCTCGTCCTGGTACCGGTATCCCATGGCCTCGATCGGCCGGCACAGGATGTCCCGCAGCGCCTCCGGCCCCGGTTTGCGCAGCACCGTCACCTGGCGCAGCGCAGCCTCGAGCTCGCCGCTCTCGGCGAGCCGCCCCAGAAAGTCGTCGCGCACGGTGAACACTGCTCGCACCGGGCCACGGACGTCGTCGGCAGCGCTGCACCCCGCCCGCAGGAATCGCGAGCGCACGTTTTCGTCGGCTACCAGGGTGTACGCTTCCTCGATCTGGT
>JAZDLZ010000899.1:0-3392 GCA_043801535.1 Pseudomonadota bacterium | reverse complement strand
CGGCCATTCATTGGAGTGCCATGTCACCGTCGCGCCGCCGATTGCTGCGGCGAGAATAGCACCTCGAAAGAGGAATGGAACAAGGAACTAGGGACTAGGCACAGGGAACAGCACAACCAACGGCTTTTGTTCACACCCCTTCGAACGCCGCTATGGTCAGCGGCAACGAAGGACTCGTCCCCGGTCGGGGGAGAGACGGCAACCCAGGTCTTGGTCCTCGACAAGCACGAGCTCGCCGCTGGAAAACTCGCTGCTCTCGTCGCCCGTTGTGCGAGTCGCGACGTCTTCGACGCCCGCGAGCTGCTTCGCCGTCCAGACCTGGATCGCGCCAAGCTACGCCTCGGCTTTGTCGTCTACGGCGGGATGAATCGCAAAGACTGGCGCACGATCACGATTGAACAGATCCAGACCACCGCAGCCGACGTCGATTCGCAGCTGGTCCCGGTACTCCGGGCCGATGTCCGCCCCACCAAGGCCGAGATCGTGGAGTGGACTGATAGCCTGGTTCGTGAAGCGCGCGCGCTCATGGCCGTCGTGCTTCCGTTCACGAAGACCGAGCTGGAGTTCCTGCGCCAGCTCAACGAGACCGGCGACATCACGCCCGAGTTGCTCACCGGCGACACGGCCATGCAGGCGATCATCCGCGAGCATCCCGGCCTCAAGTGGAAAGCGCAGAATGTGAAGAAGCGCCTCGGCGGTACGACCGGCGACGCAAAGCCGACCGGATAGTCTCGGTTCCCTGTTCCCCGCTGCGGGCGGCGGCTGCCAGACCGTTGGTTTGGCTTGCACGTCGTTGCGGTCGATACCGGTGGTCTGGGAGGGCGGCCTGCCGGTGAGCAGAAGGTCGATGGCCGACCACCGTTGTGCCGGCGAGACGCGGTAGCGCGGACACTAGCATGTCCACTCGAAACTTAACTCGATAAGCAGTGCTTGACAGATCGCCGGGTATTCTGGCAGCCTGGTAATTAATTGGTCGACCGGTCAATTACCGTGCGCAACGCCAAACCCAGTGCCAAAAAAAACGCCGGTGCAAGCCCCAGCCCCGGCGCCAGACAACCGCGCAAGGGAGCCCAGACTCCCGGCAGGGAGCCTGTAACTCCGCGGCCGCGCGATCCCGAGGTCACTCGGGGGCGCATCTTGCAGGCAGCCGAGGACATCTTCCTCAGGAAAGGCTTCGGCAACACTGTGATCAGCGAGATCGCCGAGCAAGCCGGCGTTACCAAGAGTCTTATTCACCACCATTTCGGCTCCAAGGAAGACCTCTGGAGCACGGTGAAGCTGCGGCGGTTCTCGCAGTACGCCGAGCAGCAGATGGCAATGCTCGAGGACGCTCCTGCGTCGGCAGATCTCCTGCGGGGCTCGTTCGCCTACTATTTTCACTTTCTCCAGTCGAATCCGCAGCTCGTGCGAATCATGGCGTGGCTGTTCCTGGAGCCGCAGGCCGAGGATTTTTCCACCATGGATCGTGACCTGATGCTGGCCGGCGTAGAGAAGATCCGAGAGGCGCAGCAGGCCGAGCATCTGCGGAGCGACGTCGATCCCCGCCACGTGCTGGTCGTCTTCGTCGGGCTAGCGCAGCACTGGTTTCAGGATCGAGATCATTTCCTGCGTGCCTTTGGCAAGGGCCGTCCGCCGCCCAACGACAAGAGATCCATCGACGCTGCCTTTTTCCGCGATGCCATGACGATCCTGCTCGAAGGAGTGCTACCGCGATGACCGGCGAGCGCGCTGCGGCTGTCAGATCTGCGGCTGCTTCTGCCGCCGCCGCCGCCACGGTGGCGGTAGTCGTTGCGGCGGGGCTCCTGCAGACTGGTTGCGAGCCGTCGGCGGCATCGACAACTGGCAAGGCGCTCTCTCCGTTGGTGCGAGCCCACACTGTCACGGTCACGCCTTCGCCTCCTGTGCAGCTGCGGGCCACCATTGCGGCGGCGAGCCGCGTCCGTCTCGGTTTCAAGCTCGGCGGAGTGGTCGCCGCGCTGTCCGTCGAGCGCGGCGACCGCGTTGCTCGCGGACAGGTCGTCGGCCGGCTCAGCAGTGTCGATACCGCGGCCGTGCTCCGCGCTGCCGAGGTCGCCCGTGACAAGGCGCGCCGTGACTTGCTGCGCAGCGAGCAACTCGTGACTGCGAGCGCGATACCGGCGACGGTGCGCGACGATGCCCGCAGTCAGCTCGACGTTGCCGAGGCGCAGCTTTCCCAGGCGCGCGAAGCGTTCGAGCGCGCGGTACTGGTTTCGCCGGTGAGCGGCACGGTCGTCGCCCGGCTGGCCGAGCCCGGTGAGACGGTTGGACCGGGCATGCCCGTGGTAGTCATCGACAGCTCCGATCGGCTGGTGGCGCGAACCGGAGTCAACGAGCGCGAGCGTGTCGAGCTCACCCTCGGCGTGCAGGCTGCATTGCTGCTCGACGATGGCACGACTCTTCCTGGGGAGATTGCCACGATCGCCACGACCCCCAGTCTCGAGGATGGGCTCTACACTGTCGAGGTTTCCGTCAGTAGCGGCGGCGCAGGTGCGACTCGCTCCGACTCTCGGAGATCCGTCAAGCCAGCACGACCGGTGGAGGTATCCTCGACGGCGGGTCTGCTCCTGCCTGGCATGCTCGTCAGGCTGCGCATCGACACCGGTCGTGGAGGCGCGGCGATCCGTATTCCGATCGAGGCGCTCGTCCACCGTCGTGACAAGGATCACGTGTTGGTTATCGAGGACGCGCCAGCCGCGGTCGCGGCCAGTCCGGTGGTGCGGGAGCAACCGATCGAGGTCGAGCGGGTCGACGGAATCGAGCTGGTGGTGCGGGGAGGGCTGGCTCCGGGCCAGCGCATCGTCGCCGAAGGCGCGACGTTTCTCCGCGATGGAGACGACGTTCGCGTCTCCAAGTGAGAAGTGAGAAGTGAGAAAGGGTGGACAGTTGTCTTGTGACCGAGAGTATCGGGGAAGGTAGAAGCTTTGTAGATGCGCCCTTCGTTGCCCGTCGATACCCTTACTTTTCGCGATCTGTCGTACCACGCGATCCGTCGCTGGCGCCTGGTCCTCGTCGGAAGCGTAGGCCTGCTGGTGCTGGCCTCGCTGGCATGGCTGTTCACGCCGCGTCTCGAGGAGCCGCTCATCGACGTGCCGGGAATGAGCGTCACTCTCGTCTATCCGGGCGCCAGTGCCGACGACATCGAGATTCAGGTCGTCAAGACCGTCGAAGAAGCGCTCTACGAGCTGCCAGACATCGAATGGATCGAGGTGGCAGCGGTGCCGAGCGCGGCAGTGTTCAACCTCCGTTTCGTCGAAGGCGTCGACACCGACGTCATGGCCGAAACCGCCCGCGGCAAGATCGCTGGTCGCAAGGATGACCTGCCAGCCGAGGTCAAGGACCCGATCGTGGAGCGCTGGAGCACTGCCAGCATT
>JAZDLZ010000890.1:0-3562 GCA_043801535.1 Pseudomonadota bacterium | reverse complement strand
CCGGGATTCATTTCTGGGCACATCGTGTTCGGCAGCGTCACAGGCATGGGCATCCCTGACTGGCCACTCGTTCCTCAACCTCGAAATCCCGGCGAGATCCGGCGTGCCTACGTGTTCACCACGATGGCCGATCCATTCAGTCGAACCCCGTCTCCTGGGGGAGGCGGAGTGATCGACTATGCCAACGACGGCAGCACTGCCTGGGAGTTCACGATCGTTTCGCGACCAGCGGCGGTGGCGGTCTATGCGCTGGCGGGTCTCTACGATCCCAACTTCGACCCCGACGGTGAAGAAGGCGAGGAGCCCCCCGGAGTATTCCAGCCATTCGCCATGGGCGTTGCCCGAGGAATCATCGTCGGGCCGGCCGAGGAAGTAAAGAACGTCACCGTCGTGGTGGATATGCCGCTCGACACTGCGGTGCGAGTGGATCTCCAGAATCCGCCCAAGCTCGGAGTCCCTGCCCCTGATGGACCTACCGAGTACTACCTGCGAGCCTTGGTCGATCTGGGAGGCGAAGGCGTGATTGCCCTCCCAGGCAGCGAAGCCAATTTCCTGCCGGGCTCTTTTTCGGCGGTCTTGCGAGGAATGGCGCCGATCATGACTTCGATCGGCGACTGTTCCTATACCATTATTACCGGCGCGCTCACCTACGGTGACTGGCCCTTCAGCATGCGGATCGTGCGCGGAATCAAAGACCTGTCTGCACCTGTCGAGATTGGTAACTTCCTGGGACTGCCGCGAGCGATCGATCCGGAGCCATACGGCACGGTCAGTGCTTCGCACCTGCAGTTCGAGCCCGATCGAACGCCCGCTTCGGAGGCGAGTAGCGGTCCCGACGGTGAGGCCACCTTCATCTGGCACAAGCTCATCATGCCTCCCGAGCAAACGATGTGGACTATCATCGCCCGGGGAGATCAGTTCGACGTTCCGCTGCCCGATGTTACCGAAGAGAGCGGAGCGTGGGATTTCCCCACTGACGATATCTGGTGGGTGGTATACGAGGCGACCGTACCTGGGCTCGACTTCAACAATTGGAGCTATCGGCACTTGAACCCCGTGTACTGGAGCGCCTACGCCATTTCCTATTTCACCGTGCGTATCCCGTATCCCAATATTTGACGCCTTGACGCCTCGACAGGCATTGACAGAACCCTGACCCGATCGTTGAATGAGGTCCGCCCATACGCCTCTGGCGACGGCAACCCCGTACTCAAACAAATAGGATTCGATCATGATTCGCGGTAAGACGCTGCTCGTTTCTGCTGTTTTCTTGGCAGGCTGCGGAAGTCCGACTATCAAGCCTGGCGGTGAATGCACGCCGCAGCAGGTGCGCTGCGATTCCAATCGCTACCAGATTTGCTCCGACGACGGGACGCGCTGGATGACCCAGGCCGACTGCACCGACGAGGAGAAGGTCTGCATTGCCAACATGGGATGTCTGACCTGCTATCCCAATCAGATAACCTGCGAAGGCTTCGACATCGTGCGCTGCCGGCCAAATGGTTCGGTTGCCGACAAGGTCGGGGCCTGCGATCCAGAGCAGGGTGAGTTGTGCGCGGAAGGCAAGTGCGTCAATGCCTGCCAGTGGGCTGCCGAGGCGCTGACCTACGAGGGCTGCGAGTACTGGGCCGTCGATCTCGACAATGCGGTCGTTTCCAACCAAGGCACGGCAGCAGCACAGCAGTACTCGATCGTCGTGACCAATCCGTTGGAGCTGCCAGCCACGGTCACGGTGGAGGTGAACGAGGCTCTTCCGGGCGAGGCGCCGAAGGTCAAGAAGGTTGCCGAGGCTCACCTGTCCCGGGTCGTTGGCGGAGGCGACATGGCGATCATCAACCTCCAGCCGCGCGAGGTCGATTGCTCCTCCGATCCGCGGCTGAACGACGGCACCGGCACCTGCCTGTCCTCGAACGCCTATCACCTGCGGTCGACTGCGCCCGTGGTGGCCTACCAGTTCAATCCCCTGGAGAACGTCAACGTCTTCTCCAATGACGCTTCGTTGCTGTTGCCCAACAATGCGCTCGGTGACTCGTATCTGGCGATGGGTTGGCCGCAAACGATAGCGCTAACCAACAATACGGAAACCAACATGCTGTCGCACTTGCGAGCCTTCCTTACGATCGTCGGCACCGAGTCTGATACCAAGGTTCAGATAACGCTTACTACCAGAATACTCGGTACGGAAAAGATCCCCGTCAAGAATGAAGGTGATACGTTCGAGGTGGCGCTCGGTCCCTATGATGTTCTCAATCTCGAGACCGACGATTTCAACGCCGACTTTACCGGGACCTCGATCGTCGGCAGTGACGAGGACAAGCCGTTCGTGGTCTTCACTGGCAGCGAAGCTTCCGACTCGCCGCGCTTCGAGAGTTTCCTCGATCGCCGATGCTGCGCCGACCACATGGAGCAGCAGCTGTTCCCCGAGTCGGCGCTGGGGACCCGCTTCATCGCGGTCAAGACCCCGCTCCGGTCGGTCTACGTCGAGGAGGCCGGCTGGGACGTGGCGGTGGCCTTCAATGAGCCCGAGTACTGGCGCGTCCTCGCCACCCGCGAGGACACCTCCATCACCACCAACCTGCCGCCACCGGGCAATGTCTTCTTCCTCCAGCGGGGGGACTCGGTCATCTTCAAGACGGTGCGGGACTTTGTCGTCCAGGCTTCTCGACCGATCTCGTTGGGACAGTTCCCCGGTGGCCAGCAAACCACCGGCATCCCCTCGACCTTGCCCGGCGGCCAGCGCCCCCCCGGCGGCGACCCATCCTTCATCCTGATCCCACCGATTGAGCAATGGCGGGATCACTACCTTTTCCTGGTTCCCAACAAGTACGCCTTCGACTTCCTCCTGATCGCGGCGCCGACCGACGCGGAGATAACCTACGACAACCTCCCCCTCGAAGCGGTTCTCGAGTGTGAGTACGAGCTGGTGGGAGAGCTCGCCGAGGGTGAAGTGGAGGTCGAGTACCAGGCGATTCGGTGTCCCCTATCGGCCCCCTCTCCGGCCGGACCGGGTCTTCAGGACGACGGCGTTCACACCCTCGACAGCAACCGGCCAATCGGGTTGGTGGTGTGGGGTTTCGACAGCTACGTGAGCTACGGCTACCCGGGCGGCACCAACGTCGACCTGATCAACCTCGAGTGAAGGTTGTGATATCGCGTAGTTGCCGGAGCTTGGCCCCACCGACTCTCGACCTCGAGCCAACCTCCCGCCCCCCGAGCTCGAGCTTGGCCCCCCCAACTCTCGAGCTCGGAAAAAATCCCCCGGCAAAATGAAACATATCCCGGGTCTCGCCCGTTCAACCTCCTGTGGATAGGAGAGTCTGGAGTGAGCCTGGCGAGTTGAGGGCATTTGGAGTTTGTCCCAGGTGCGCCGAGATCTTCCCTGCCGCCCATAGCTGCCCCAATTGTGACGGCGATGAAGAGGCGGCCCGTCAGGTCGCCGCAGCGCGCACCGTCCCGCTCGCCACCATCTCCGAATCGGCCACCCACGTTCCCGACGAGGCAGCGACCTATCGCCAGTGGAAGCCGATCGCCGCGGTGGTCGGCCTCAGCGTGTTGCTCAGCA
>JAZDLZ010000551.1:0-2095 GCA_043801535.1 Pseudomonadota bacterium | reverse complement strand
CCCGCAATCCGCCGCCGGTCTCGCAGCCCAGGCCATGAAGGCGTTCGGCATCAGCATCGACGATGCCGCCATCTCGGTGGACCGCATGCTCCAGGCGGTGAACGTCTTTGCGCTCACCGCCAACGAGTTGCCGCTCGCCCTGGGCACTGCTTCGCGTGGCGCCCAGACGCTCCACCAGTCCCTCTCGGAAACCCTGATCGCCCTCGGCCTGGTGAAGAACGTCATCCCCGGAGTCGAGCGGGCCTCGACCGCCGTTGCAGTCGCCATGGAGCGGCTCGCCGATCCGCGCACCCAGAAGCAGCTACGCGGCATCGGCGTAGCGGTCACCGACAGCGCAGGCGGCTTCCGCGCGTTCCTCGACGTCGTCGGGGATCTATCTCCGGCTCTCGAGCGGATGACCGCGGCGCAGCGTTCCGCGTTCCTGCTTCGTGCCTTCGGCCACGAAGCCCTCGGCGGCCTCGGTGCGATCCTGACTCAAGTCACAAACGGCATCCGCACCAACGCCGGCGAAACCGTCAAGGGTGCCGAGGCGATTGCCTACCTGCGCCAGCAGTTCGAGCAGGCGGGCGGAACGGCGGGGCAGTTCAGCGAGAAGATGCTCGACACCTTTGCCGGCCAGAAGCAGCTCCTGCGTGGCTCGATGGAGACGCTGGCAATCGCCCTCGGTGAGCCATTCGCCAAGGTATTCAAGCCGGTGGTCACGGCGGTCGTGGATGCGCTCAATGCCTTCCTCGGAATCGTACGTAGCATCCCCGCGCCGGTCAAGAAGGCCTTCGCCACCTTCGTCGTCGCCGCCGGCACCGTGCTTTCGTTGGTTGGCGCGGTGATGGCAGCCAAGGGTGGTATCTCCTTGCTGGCGCTTGGCATCAAGGTGCTCGGCGTCAGCGTCGGCGGCATCGTTGCCGGCATGCTACCGGCCATCGCCGTGGTGGCGACGCTCGGCGCCGTGGTCGCTGGCTTCGTCGTCGCCTTCCAGAAGAACGTCGGCGGCATTGGCGACTTCGCCCGAAGGATCTGGGAGCAGGTCCGGCTCTTCTTCGGCGGCATTAAGCAGCTCTTCGAACAGGGAGGCTTCTCGGGGGCGGTACGCGAGGAGCTGAACAAAGTCGAGAACCTAGGGCTCAAGCAATTCCTCATTCGCCTCTACCAGATTGCCTACCGCATCCAGCGCATCTGGGAAGGCTTCAAGGATGGCTTCACCAGGACAATCGAGGAGACGCGGCCGGTATTCACCGACCTCGTTCAGGCGCTGTCCGAGCTGGGCAACGAGGTGTCGTCGATCTTCACGGGCGTGGCCAATGGCGCTGCCGGACTGCCCTCGCTGGAATTCCGTGCGCTCGGCCAGACTGCTGGTTCAGCACTGGCGACTGTTGTCGCCTGGATCACCAAGCTCATTTCCGTTTGCGCCCGCATCGCGAGCGGCATCGTTGGCGGCTTCCGTTCGATGATGGAGTACATCAAGCCGGCCATCGACACGGTGGGCGGCGCGCTGGCCGACCTCCGAGCAGCGTGGAACGCCTTCACCGGTACGACCAACCAGTCCGGCGATGCCCTGGCCAAATCCACCAGCGGCTGGCGTGCTCTCGGCGAGATTCTGGACAAGACCGTTGGCGGCGCAGTCACCGTGATCGCGTTGGCCTTCGCCGGGCTGCTCAAAGTCATCACCGCCATCGTCTCGGCAGTGGGCACGGTCAAGGATGCCTTTGTTGCTGCTGGAACGTGCATCGGCACGGTGGTCGCGCGAATCTACCTCTGGCTCTCCGAGACCATGCCGAGTGCCATCTCCGCGGCTGTGGCCGGCGTCCTCGGGTTCTTCCGGACGATTGGCAGGTTCTTCGTAGCAATCGATCGCTGGTTCTTGGGACTGTTCTCCTCGATGGCCGAAGGCATCAAGAGCTTCTTCTCGCCGGTGGTGGACTTCTTCGTGGGCATCGGCCGGGCGATCCAGTCGGTGTTCGCCGGGCTTCAGGACTTCGTCATCAAGCTGCTGCGCAAGATTCCAGAGGAGCTCCTGCCGGCGAGCCTGGAACGACTGAGCCGCGCCCCCCTATCCACCGAGGTGCGGACAGAGGATCAGTTCGTCGCCTTGCAGCAG
>JAZDLZ010000869.1:0-2336 GCA_043801535.1 Pseudomonadota bacterium | reverse complement strand
CCGCGTGGCCGGCTGGCACTCCTGGGAGGATGTCCTCTTCGTTTGGCGGAAGCTTTGCGCCCGAGTAGCGAAGCTCGCGGCGTTCCCAGAAACCCGTCGGCGGCAGGCAGATGTTCTGTCCCAACACTGGTTCGAGCGTCTTGGAAACCTCGGCGGCGCGAACGATGAAACGTTCGATCGCTGCCCTCTCGGCTGGGAGCTCTCTTTCGAGCTCTCGCGACAGCGACTCGGCGTCGGTGCTCACGTCGATCCGGGCATCGGGCAAAATGATCTGGAACGACGGCCGCAGCGGAACAAGGCGGCGTTTGATCGTCTGAACGAAATTGAGCTCGGCAACTACGCGGCGAATCGCCATGCTCGGCTCGATGGCGAACGTAAACGGACGCCTCGGGAGCTCGTATGGACCTAGCTCGTACCGTTCCACCTGACCTACTGCTACTGGTGGATCGGCAACGAGCACGCGCAGGCCTCTCCTGGCGCACAGGGTCGCCGCGATGAGCCCAGCCAGGTCATCGCCCAAGACGATTACGTCGTAGTAGCTCGTCGACATCTCACCCAATCAGCCCAGAGCCAAGATGGCAACGCCAGTGTTTTATCACGCCTTGGGCACAATGACAGTACTACAAACACTACGGTCGGTTCTACTCTGCCATTAGGAGAACGCGCCGGCCTTGGCGTCTCAGGCGCCCGGCAGCGAGCAGCTGAACCGCCCGGGGAAGGAGATCGTGCTCCTTTTCCAGGATGCGCAGGCGAAGGCGCTCCTCGTCGTCGTCGTCCAGTACTGGGACTGCCGCCTGGAGGACGATGGCTCCGTGATCTACTGCCGCATCCACCAAGTGTACGGTGCAGCCAGCAATCTTGACTCCGTGCGCGAAAGCCTGTTGCTGAGCGTCCAGTCCAGGGAAGGCAGGAAGCAACGCTGGGTGGATGTTGATGATCCGGTCTGGATAGCGGCCAATGAAGTAGGGAGTCAGGATCCGCATAAAGCCGGCGAGGACGACAGCTTCCACTCGGTGACTCTCGAGTCTCTCCAGGACGGCCTGTTCGAATTGCTCGCGACTGCGATACTCTCGATGATCCACCACGCTCGTAGGCTTGCCAGCCGCGCTGGCTCGTTCGAGCCCCCGTGCTCCTGGCCGGTTGGAGATCACCACGGCGATGTTGGCTGGTGCTAGCCGGCCAGCCTTCTCGGCATCGAGGAGCGCCTGCAAGTTCGTTCCGGTGCCCGATATCAACACTCCGACGTTCATGGGACGAACTCTACCTCGGTCGACTTGCCAGGCACGATCTCGCCGACTACCGTCGCTTTTTCGCCGGCGCCGTGCAGAGTGGCGAGCGCCGTGGTCGCGTCTGCTTCGGCAACGACGACTAGCATGCCGAGACCGTTGTTGAAGGTACGTCTCATCTCCGCCGGTGCAACGCCGGCGCTCTCGATGACGGAAAAGATCGGGTGGACCTCCCAGCTACGGAGATGGAGACGGACAGAGAGCTCCGTGCCCGCGTCGCGCGGCATCATTCTCGGCGGATTGTCGACGAGACCGCCGCCGGTGATGTGAGCGGCGGCCTTCCAGCGGATACCGCGGTCGCCAAGAGCGCGCAATGCCGAATAGTAGATCCGAGTGGGCTCGAGGAGCTCGTCGGCCACCGAACGACCGCGCAAAGCCTCCGGACGATCGGCGTATCCGAGCGCTAGTCTCTCGAGGATGACTTTGCGTGCCAGCGAGTGTCCGTTGGAGTGGAGCCCGGACGATGCGAGACCGAGCACCACGTCTCCAGCGCGGAGATCGCGGCCGTCTCTCACGTCGTCGCGTTCGACGACGCCGACGGCGAAACCTGCCAGATCGTATTCCCCTTCCGGATAGAAGCCGGGGAGCTCGGCGGTCTCGCCGCCGAGGAGGGCACACCCGGCCAGACGGCATCCGTTGGCTATGCCCTCGATCACTCTTTCGGCAACGCTAAGCTCGAGCTTTCCGGTGGCGAAGTAGTCCAGGAAGAACAGTGGCTCTGCTCCCACGACGGCCACGTCGTTGACGCACATTGCCACCAGATCGATTCCGACCGTCTCGTGTCTGCCGGTTGCGAAAGCGGACTTGAGCTTGGTGCCGACACCATCGGTGCCACTGCAGAGCAGGGGGTTGCGATAGCGCGTTGGCAGGCCGCAAAGGCCGGAGAAGCCTCCGATGCTGGCGACTACTTCCGGACGAGAGGCAAGCCGGGCAAGCGGCTTGATGCGCTCGACGAGAGCATTGCCGTTTTCGATGCTCACTCCCGCGTCGCGATAGGTCATTGAGCCGGGCAGCTTTTCCATTTCGCCGGCAATCTAGCATGCTCCAGCG
>JAZDLZ010000865.1:0-2484 GCA_043801535.1 Pseudomonadota bacterium | reverse complement strand
GATGCTGTCGATAGGAGGACGGCCAGTGCTCGAATGCCTCCTTGCCTGGCTAAAGCACTATGGCATTCGCGAAATCGCGGTCAATCTTCACTATCGTCCCGAGGCGATTACTGACTACTTTGGCGACGGAACGCAGCTCGGCGTGCGCATAACTTACTCCCCGGAGCGCGAGATCCTCGGAACCGCCGGCGGAACCAAGAACATCGAACGATTCTTCGATTCCACGTTCGTCGTCGTCTACGGCGATATCTTGACCGATTTCCCTCTGCCGGACCTGGTTCGTTTCCATTCGGAGTGTTGCCAGTCTCCCCATATGACCATGGGCCTCTACCATGTTCCGAATCCGACCGAGTGCGGCATTGTCGTTCTGGACGACCGGGGGCAGGTGGTTCGTTTTGCCGAGAAGCCGGACGCAGGCGAGGTCTTCTCCGACTTGGCCAATACTGGGGTGATCGTCTTGGATCGCGAAATCCTCGAGTACGTTCCGGCGGGTCGTTCCTGCGACTATGGCAAGGACGTACTGCCCGCTCTGCTCGCCCGCGGAGTGCCGGTCTATGGTTGGACTATCCCTTCGTGGTCGTACCTGATTGACATCGGCACGCCGGAGAAGTTTGCCCGCGCATCGTCGGAGTGGCCAACCACAGCGGCGGTGCAGTTCTTGGATGCGTGGATTCGTTCATGAGAGCGGTGTTTCTCGATCGTGACGGCGTGCTCATCGAGAATCGCGCCGACTACGTCAAGGATCTGAGCGAGATCACCTTTCTGCCAGGGGCGTGCGAGGCCGTTACTGAGCTTGCCAGCTCTTCGTTCCGCATCTTCATCGTGTCGAACCAGTCGGTGGTTGGAAGAGGCCGCATTCCCCTTGAGCTGGCGATGGCGCTCAACGATCACGTGGTCAGTATTCTGACCGCAAGCGGCGGACGAATCGACCGAAGCTATATCTGCCCGCATCGTCCGGAGGATGCGTGCGAGTGCCGCAAGCCCCGTCCAGGAATGCTTCTTCGCGCCGCTGCCGACTATGGCCTCGATCTGGCGGAGTCCTATCTGGTAGGTGATTCGGCGGGCGACATAATGGCAGCGTGGAATGCAGGCGTCACGGGCATCATGGTAATGACTGGACTGGGCGTGGAACAGCTCCCCGGTCTGGCCGCCCGCTGCAATCGGAGTTTCCTCGTTGCCCCAGACTTGCGTGCGGCCGTAGACTTTCTCCTTGCTCATTCCAGATTGAGGATGAGATCAACCGAGCCGGAGAGACAGAGAATGGCTGACCGCATCGGATCCTATGTCCGGGGATACAAGGAGCTACTCGACAGCTTGAACCCCGCAGAGATTGCGGCATTCGTCGAGCACCTTCGCACTGCTCTCGAAGAGCAGCGTCAGGTATTCGTGATTGGCAACGGCGGTAGCGCTTCTTTGGCATGCCACGTGGCTTGCGATCTAGGCAAGACCGTCCTCGGCAAGCGGGCAGGCATTGGTAGCGCGGATACACCTAGATTTCGCGTCATTTCCTTGGCGAGCAATACCGCCTTGCTTTCGGCCTGGGCCAACGATGTCAGCTTCGACTCGGTTTTCTCCGAGCAGCTTCGTAATCTCGCCCAGCCCGGCGATACTCTGATGGTCATCACCGGAAGCGGCAATTCGCCAAACATTCTTCGCGCAGTCGAGGAGGCAAAACGCCGATCGATGGTGACGCTCGGCCTGCTTGGTTTCGACGGGGGAAAGGTGGCGCCGATGCTCGACTGCTCGATCTGTGTCCGCAGCAGTGACTATGGCCACGTCGAGGCGATGCATTCCTTTCTCAACCACCTGATCACCGCCATCTTCAAGGACTCGTTGGCTCAGCCCGAAGCTATCAGTTGACAGCGACAGTTGATGGCCATCGGCCGATAGTCGGTCGGCGGCTCCTAGAGAGTGACGATCTTCTCTCTCGCTGCGCCGCTGGCTCTCAGCTCTCTGGTTGCGTTGCGGGTATCGACGACGAGCTGGCAGTTGCGCACCAGCGACGAATAGTCGATTCCTCGATGGTCGGTCACGATTACTGCAGCATGGTAGCTGGCTAGCTCGACCAGTGGCACCGAGGCGAGCTCTTGGGCTCCAATACTGAGCTTGGGAACGTGAGGGTCATGGTAGGAAACCATGGCTCCTTTGGCTTGCAGAATCTCGATGATGTCGAGGGCAGGCGATTCGCGCACGTCCTCGATGTCTCGCTTGTAGGCAACGCCGACCACCAGGATTCGCGAGCTCTTGAGCGCTCGCTCGCGCGCATTGAGGGCGTCGGCGACGCGCTGGACGACCACGTGCGGCATGGCCGAGTTGACCTCGCCTGCCAGCTCGATGAAGCGAGCGTTGTATTTCAGGGTCTTCAGTTTCCAGGACAAGTACTGCGGATCGACAGGAATGCAGTGACCGCCCAAGCCCGGCCCCGGATAGAACGGCATGAACCCAAAAGGCTTGCTCGTGGCAGCGTCGATCACCTCCCAGGTG